>JAFANO010000246.1 GCA_019232645.1 Planctomycetaceae bacterium
CATTCGAGGAGTCTCGACGTCCAGCACATCAGGTCGAGCGGGCATTATCACGGCTCGACCGCGGTCAAGCAAGGGGCAGAAGGATCGCGGGGCGTGGCCTCGCGCCCTCGCCTCGCCCGGATCCCGCGCGAGGGCACGACGTCGCGACGCCCGGACGGTCAGTGCGGGCCGGCGAGGAACTGGAGGATGGCCTCGTTCGCGGCGTCGGGGTTCTCGAAGGGGGAGACGTGCCCGGCGTTGGGGATGACGACCAGCTTGGCGCGGGGGAGCGCCTCGGCCATCTTCCGGACCTCGTCCGGGGGCGTGAGCACGTCGTCGGCGCCGACCATGACGAGCGTCGGGACGGTGATCCGAGCCAGGTCGGCCGTGCGATCGGGCCGGACGGCCATGCCCCGCAGCGCGCCGACCACGCCGCGCGGGGAGGTCTTCTCCATCGCCGCGCGGAGCCAGGTGACCCGCTCCGGGTGGCCGACCCGCGTGGACTCGGAGAACAGCCTCGGGAACAGCCCCTCGACCACGTGGCCGACGTTGCCCGACGCCTCGGCCTTCCGGGCCAAGTCCTCGCGGTTCCGCGCGGCCTCGGGGGTATCGGCGGCGGCCCGGGTGTCGATCAGCATCAGCCCACGGACCCGCTCGGGATAATGGGCGATCAGCGCCAGCGCGACGTAGCCCCCCATCGACAGCCCGCCCAAGACGATCGGCTCGGTGATCTGCAAGGCGTCCAGCAGCTCGATGACGTCGCCGGCCATCTCCTCCATCGTATAGACGCCGGGCGGCGCGGCCGTCTCGCCGTGGCCGCGGAGGTCGGGCGCGATGATCCGATACATCGAGCCCACTCGGCCCTCCTGCAACGACCACATCTTCCGATTGAGCGGGAACCCGTGCAAGAGCACCACCACGGGGCCGGGGCCGTAATCGTCGTACGCCAAGAGCATGCCAGGGGCTCCTGATTGCGCCGGAGGGGATCGTCAACGAGCCGGATTGTACGCCGCCCGCGCCGCGAGGGTCAACCAACGCCCCTTCGACAAATTTTCGAGGGAGCATCGGAAACGATCCATCGATTCTGCCCATGGAGATCAATCACTCGCCCTCAAGACCCGTCGGATCGAGTCGGAGATGCCGGGAGGATCGCCGGGGACTCGGCTCGCCCCCATCCCCTACCGATCTCCGGCCCGTAGTCCTACAATGGACATGGACGCCGATACGGACCCATCATGGACCCAGCGACCGGACTCGACCCCATGCCGACCCCGAATGAACTGTACGACGAGGCCGTGGACCTGAGAGACAAGGGAGACCACGCGGGAGCCATCTCCAAGCTGGAGGAGGCCGTGGCGGCCGACCCGGCCTTCGCCATCGCCCATGGCATGCTCGCCAAGCTGTACGTCGACTTCGCCGAGGTCGACAAGGCCATCTACCACGCCAAGAAGGTGGTCGAGATCGAGCCCGACGACACGTTCAGCTACACCGCGCTTTCGGTCATCTACCAGCGCTGCGGAAGGATTCCCGAGGCCGAGCACGCCAAGGCGATCGCTTACAATAAGCAGATGGGGTTTGATTGATCGCCGACTGGAGATTCGAAATTCTTTATTGATCTCAGGTTTGAGTTCTTGAATTCAAAATTTATTGATTTAAAATTAAATAATTTTGAATTCGGCATCTCGAATCTGAAATTGTGAGAAATGGCCGCGCCCCCGATCTCGTCTCGGAGCAGATCCTCATGCCCCACCCCCGCGCCTGGCTGGCCTCGGTCGTCGTGTTGATCTCGGGCCTCGCCGCCGCGGCGGCCGAGCCGAAGGGGGCTGACCCCTTCTTCGAGGCGAACCTCGACGATCTCGTGGGCCTGTACAAGCAACTCCACAGCCACCCCGAGCTGTCGTTCCAGGAGGTGGAGACCGCGAAGCGGATCGCGACGGAGTTGGGGAGGGCCCGAGCCGACGTGACGACCGGAGTTGGGCGGCTGGGCGTCGTCGGCGTGCTGAAGAACGGGCCGGGGCCGGTCGTCCTGGTCCGTTCCGACATGGATGCGCTGCCGGTGGCCGAGCAGACCGGTCTGCCCTATGCCAGCACGGCGCGGGTCACCGACAAGGCGGGCAAGGAGGTCGGCGTCATGCACGCCTGCGGCCACGACGTGCACATGACCTGCCTCGTCGGCACGGCGCGGTGGCTGGACCAGCACCGCGACCACTGGTCGGGCACCGTCGTCCTGATCGGCCAGCCAGCCGAGGAGGCGGTCGGCGGGGCCAGGGCGATGCTCGATGACGGACTCTATTCCCGCTTCCCCAAGCCGGATTACGCCCTGGCGCTGCATGTGGCGTTCGACCAGCCGACCGGGACGGTCAAGTACACGTCGGGGCCGGCCCTGGCCGGCGCGACCTCGGTGGACGTGGTCATCAAGGGACGGGGCGGACATGGGTCCGCGCCGCACGTGGCGGTCGACCCGATCGTGCTGTCGGCGTTGGCGATCGTGGACTTCCAGACGATCGTGAGCCGCGACATCGACCCGATCCAGCCCGCGGTCCTGACCGTCGGCTCGATCCACGCCGGGACCAAGGACAACATCATCCCCGACGATGTCCGCATGCAACTGACGCTCCGCTACTACCGCGACGACGTGCGCAACCAGTTGCTCGAGGGCATCCGACGCCGGGTCTCGGCACTGGCCGAGGCGCATCGCGCGCCCGAGCCCCAAGTCGCGGTGATCGAGGCGACCCCGCCGACGATCAACACCCCGAGCCTGGTCGAGCGGGTCGTCCCGGCACTGGTCCGGGAACTCGGCGCGTCCCACGTCAAGCTTGCCGAGCCCGTCATGGGTGCCGAGGACTTCGGGTTCTTCGGCCGCGACGGCGTCCCGACCTTCATGTTCGGCCTGGGCACGATCCCCCCCGGGCGGATGTCCCGGCCCGAGCCGCTGCCCTCGCTCCACTCGGCCCTCTACCACCCCGACCCCGCCCCGAGCATCGAGACGGGCATCCGCGCCATGTCCGCCGCGGTCTGCGAGCTGCTGTCCCCGAAATCCTGAACGACGTCCGCGCGGTGGTCCGGGGCCCACGACCCGAAAGGGCGGCATGGAATCGTGATTCGATGGGCCCTCGCTCTCCGCTGAACGATCCCGCCGCGCTGCTGTGCTCGCCGCTCCCGTCTTGCTGTCGCGAGTCGTCAGCCGCTCGCTCCCGAACCGGCTCTGCCTCGACCTGGGCCACAAGGCGGTCGCGGCCGACCCGGTCGGCTCTCACGTCGCGCTGCTCGACATCCTCGACGCCGCCCTCGGCGGCCAGGGCGAGGAGCATCTCGTCGTCGAGACCCCGCACGCGGACCGCTTCTCTCCCGGCACCTCCATCCTGGCTCCGCGGACCCACGTCTGCCCCACCTGCGACCGGCACGACGAGCGGCGAGGGACGAGGGGCGAGCGGCTGCGGACCTCTGTCCGCCCCACCTGCGACCAGCACCGCCGCGTAGACATCATCGAGGGTCGGCGACCTTGTCGAGGAGAGAGAGGTCTCCGCGTGCGACCAAGTCCTTATCATTGGGGATTGGCCCGGGACCCGCGGCATCTCCCAGGCTGGTCCTTCGATCCTCCCTGCTGTAAAAGG
>JAFANO010000532.1 GCA_019232645.1 Planctomycetaceae bacterium
CGGCCCGGGATGTAGGCGCGGGCCGGACGAGGGCGTGCCAATCCCTTCACAGCCCTCTTCTCCGATAGGACCCAGGGGACCCTGACGATGTCGGCGAACATCCTGACTACCGAGCAGCTCGAGGCGCTGCGGCGGTATAGCACGCCCACGATCTCCAACGCGATCGAGATCTTCGACATCCGGCGGCGGCATCTGGGGTTCTTGCCGCACCGGATCCGCTGCTTGCTACCCGACCTGGGGCCGATCGTCGGCTCTGCGGTGACCTCGCGGACTCGGGCCGCGTTCTCGCCGGAAACGTCTCCCGACCTGACCGGGGATTATCTCCGGTACGTCGCGGCGCAGCCCGGCCCGAAGATCGCGGTGGGCCAGGACCTCGACGACCCGCCCGGCCTGGGCGCGCAGTTCGGCGAGGTCAACGCCACGATCCACAAGAAGCTCGGGTGCGTCGGCCACATCACCGACGGCTGCCCGCGCGACCTCGACGAGGTCCACGCGCTGGGCTTCCAGCTCTTCGGGCTCAACCCCTGCGTCAGCCACGCCTACGTGCGACTGGTCGATTTCGGCAAGCCGGTGAAGATCGCGGGCGTCGAGGTCCTCCCCGGCGAGCTGATCCACGCCGACAAGCACGGCGTCTGCATCATCCCGTGGGAAATCGCCCCGAAGCTTGCCGAAGCCTGTGCCGAGGTCGAGCGGATGGAGAAACCTTTACTCGAGTATTGTGAGGCAGAGGACTTCGATCTGGAAGAATACCTCAGGCGGCGCACGGCGATGCGGGCCACGATCCGCGAATAAGGGGGAGCGCCGGAGTCCGCGATCAGTCCGGGGGGGACGGCATCGCGAGACCAGCGGTTGCCGAATTTCGCCCGGCTATTACGCATTCCAAAGGGTTTGTGCGCTCTCTCCGGATCTCAAATTTGAGATTTCAAATTTCATTACGGCAGACTGGGTGCACGAAACTCCTGGAATCCGTGAAGCTTCTTTCGCGATTCAGGGAACGCGGCGGGGATGCGTGACGACGGGCTCGAAACGCTGGTTGCGGCCCACGGCCTCGTCGGGCCGGACCTCGTCGAGCCTCTTGCCCTCGGCGCGCCAGCAACCTTTGCGGAACTCGAACAGCGCGGTGGCATGGCGAGGGCTAGGTTCGGTCAGGTCATCGAAGGGATGCACATCGAAATGAACACAGATCAGGGCGAGCAACCGCCGGGTGTGCCGGTCCCTGGCCCAGAGGACTTCGTCGTGCCAGTGCGCCTCGTCCCAGCGGGCCGCCTCGGGAGGATCGACCTGCGCCAGCGCCCTCAGGAAGCGCGCCTCCAGCCACTCGCGCTGCTGGCGGAACAGGTCACGGGCATGGTCCACGTGCATCTCCTCGGCGAGATTGCGGAGCGGTCGCCGGAGGATCAGCCAGGCGGCGATGAGGCAGATTGGAATGACGCCCACCCAGATGATCAAGCCCATGGGTCGATTCCCCATCGGTCCGTGGAGTGGAGTCTTCGAGCGGACCTGTTATTCTAGGTCCGAGACCGAGCGATCCGCAAGGCGCCACTCGCGAAGGAAGGTTCCAGGACAGGCCGGACCCGCCAGGGAGGATTCTCAGGATGGCCGTGAAGTTCGGGGCACATATGTCGATCGCGGGGGGCTGCGACCGCGCGGTCCGCGCCGCGCACCGGGTCGGGTTCGCGACGGTCCAGCTCTTCACCAAGAGCAACAACCAGTGGAAGGCCTCCCCGCTGACCGACGCACACCTCGCGGCGTTCCGGTTGGCGCTGGCGGAGACCGGGATCGTCGATCCGGTCGCCCACAACTCGTACCTGATCAACCTGGGCAGTCCCGATGACGCACTCTGGGCCCGCTCGATCGACGCCATGACCGTCGAGGTGGAACGATGCCAGGCACTGGGGATCGGCGACCTGGTCATCCATCCCGGGGCGCATCTCGGCTCGGGCGAGGAGGCGGGCCTGGCGCGGGTCGCGCGGGGGCTCGACGCGGTTCATCGCCGGACCCGGGGCGTCGCCGTCCGGATCGACCTCGAGACGACCGCGGGGCAAGGCACCTGCCTCGGGCACCGGTTCTGGCACCTCGGCCGGATCCTCGAGCAGGTCGCGGAACCGGAACGGCTGGGCATCTGTGCCGACTCGTGCCACATTTTCGCCGCAGGGTATTCCCTGGAGGCGAACGGCGGGTACGATGACACTATGGATGAACTGGATCGGTCCGTCAGCATCAGCCGGCTCCGAGTCTGGCACCTCAACGACAGCCGTCGCGAGCGCGGGAGCCGGGTCGATCGCCACGCCGGGATCGGCCTGGGTCACATGGGGCTGGGTCCCTTCGGGCGGATCGTCAACGACCCCCGCTCTCGCGCGGTGCCGATGATCCTTGAGACGCCCAAAGGGCACGACGAGGGGGGCGAGGACCTCGATGCCCGCAACCTCCGCGTGCTCCGACACCTGGAAGAGCGATCCTCCACCGCGCCTTGACCGGGTCGGGGGACGAGGAAGAGTCGTTTGCCATGTCCGACCCCCAACTGAACGGCGTCGCCGCGACCGTGGATCGAGTGCCCCCCGCCCCCAAACTCGACCCCGGGCTGTTCATCAACCGCGAGTTGAGCTGGCTTGACTTCAACGAGCGCGTGCTGGAGGAGGCGCGCGACCCCTCCAACCCGCTCCTGGACCGGGTCAAGTTCCTGGCCATCAGCGCCTCGAACCTCGACGAGTTCTTCGAGGTCCGCGTCGCCGGCCTCCAGGCCCAGCTCTACGACAACCTGGAACCGCAGGACACCCCCCCCGACGGCATGGGGCCGCTGATGCAGCTGGTCGAGATCGCGCGACGGGCGCACGACTTCGTCGCCCGTCAATACGAGATCTGGCAGACCGACCTCCGCCCCGCGCTGGCCGGCCGTGGCATCCTGTTCTCCGGCCCCGACGAGCTGACCCCCGCGCAGGACGCCTATCTCGACGAGTATTTCAACGCGCAGGTCTACCCCGTCCTGACGCCCCTGGCGATCGACCCGGCGCACCCGTTCCCGCACCTGCACAACAAGAGCCTCAACCTGATCTTGCGGATCGAGGCCATCAGCCAGGTCCCGCCCCGGCAGCTCTACGCCGTGCTCCAGGTCCCGGCGGTCCTCAGCCGGCTGGTGCCCCTGCCCGACGCCGGGGACGGCCAGCGCCGGTTCGTCCTGCTGGAGGACGTGATCGCCCCCCGGCTCGACGCGCTGTTCGGCGGCTTCCGCGGCGCCGCGCGCGCCGCGTTCCGCGTGACGCGCAACAGCGACCTGAGCATCCAGGAGAGCGAGGTCAAGACCAGCCTGCTCTCGACCATCCAGGAGACGCTCCGCCAGCGGAAATGGGGCGCCGCGGTCCGCCTGGAGATCTCCGATCGCGCCGACGAGGGCTTCCTGGCGCAGCTGCAGACGGCGCCGGCGCTCGACCTCGACGACCGCGACGTCTACAAGGTGCCCGGTCCGGTCGACCTCACGGTCCTGTTCCAGCTCTACAAGCTCGAAGGCTTCCGTGACCTGAAGGAGCCGCCGTTCGAGCCCCGGATGCCCGCGCCGCTGGCCAACCGCACCAATGTCTTCACCGCCATCCGCGATCAGGACATCCTGGTCCACCACCCCTACGAGTCCTTCGGAGCGGTCATCCAGTTCATCGAGCAGGCGTCGGACGACCCGCAGGTGCTCGCCATCAAGCAGACGCTCTACCGGACCGCCGACGACAACCCGATCATCACGGCGCTGGCCCGCGCCGCCGAGAATGGGAAGCAGGTCACAGCCCTGGTGGAGCTCCAGGCGCGACTCGACGAAGAGAACAACATCGTCAAGGCCCGCACCCTGCAAAAGGCCGGGGTCCATGTCGTCTACGGCATGGTCGGCCTGAAGACGCACTGCAAGGCCGCGCTGGTCGTCCGCCGCGATCACGACGGCATCCG
Source organism: Planctomycetaceae bacterium (assembly GCA_019232645.1). Lineage (GTDB taxonomy): Bacteria > Planctomycetota > Planctomycetia > Isosphaerales > Isosphaeraceae > JAFANO01. Next base: position 3,928 of record JAFANO010000532.1, read on the forward strand.
CCGCTATGTCCACCTCGGGACCGGCAACTACAACCCGACGACCGCGCGGCTCTACACCGACCTGAGCTTCTTCACCAGCCGCCGCGAGTTCGGCGAGGATGCCAGCGCGCTGTTCAACCTCCTGACCGGCTATTCCCAGGGGCACAACTGGCACAAGCTCGTCGTTGCGCCGATGCACCTGGCGGACCGGCTGATCGCGCTGATCGAGCGCGAGCGGAGTCATGCCCAGGCGGGCATCCCGGCCCGGATCATCGCCAAGATGAACTCGCTGGTCGATCCCGGCGCCATCGAGGCACTCTGCGACGCCTCGCGGGCGGGGGTCCAGATCGACCTGATCGTTCGAGGGATTTGCTGCCTCCGCCCTGGCGTGCCCGAGGTCTCCGAGAATATCCGGGTCATCAGCATCGTCGATAAATTCCTCGAGCACTCGAGGATCACCTACTTCCAGAACGGCGATACTCCCGAGGTCTTCCTCTCGTCGGCCGACTGGATGCCCCGCAACTTCCACCGCCGCGTCGAGCTCATGTTCCCGATCGAGGATCCCCAGCTCAAGGACCGGATCGTCGAGGGCATCCTCGGCGTCGTCCTGATGGACAACGTCAAGGCCCGCGTCCTCCAGCCCGACGCCACCTATCGTCGGATCGCACCGCCCCGGCCCGGCGAGCCCGTGATCCGCTCGCAGGTCGAGTTCCAGAACAGGGCGCGGGAACTCCCTTCCGTCGTCGACCCGATTCGACCCGCGACGGTCGGCCACAACTCGGTCACGGCGGCACGCGCGCCCTTCGCGTGAGCCGGCCCCCCGATCAATTCAATCGCGAAGGAGGCGGAGGAGGCGGGGAGTGGCCAGCCAGTCGAGCCTGAGGCCGCGGTCGTCCGGATTGCAGAGCGCGGCGATGCCTCCTTTGCGGAGCTCGCACGCGACGGGATGACGATCGTCGGTGATCAGCAAACCGATCAGGTCGGTGAGGCTCGGGTTATGGCCCACGAGCATCAGTCTGGGCTCGGTCCGGGTCTGAAGCCAGTCGCGGATCGACGCGGCATCGCGCTCGGCCCGGAGCGCGTCGGCGGTCTCCAGGCGGTCGGACATCCCCAACGCCTCGGCGACGATCTCCGCCGTCTTCAAGGCGCGGGGTAGGGGACTGGTGACGATCCGGTCCAGCCGGAGGTCCAACCGGCGAAGCCGCCGAGCGATCTTTCGCATCTGCTTCTCACCCTTGGGGGTCAGCGGGCGCTCGTCGTCGGCGAAATCGGGAGTGCCGGACGGGACGGCGATTCCGTGGCGCAGCAAGTAAACCTCGGTCATGGTATCGGTCTCGATCGAGAGAAGCGTTCGCCTCTCGGTTCCAGAGCGGGGGCGAAGGAGGATTTCGGCTCATGCAAGGTCCGCACAGAGGCTGGGATATTTTCGCCATTTGTGCGCCGACTTTTTGTATGGCGCACATCTGGCAAGGCTGAATGGCCAGGACTTACATCCATCAGCCGATCCGCATATACTGTACAAATGACGAAAAAATCCCAGCCTGACAGCGGACCCTGCACGAGCTCGAATCCGTAATTCGGAATTCGGAATTCGGAATCTCGATTGAGGTATACGCCTCAGCGGGCCACACCTACAGCGGCGGGGTCGTGCTTCCAGGCCGCAGCCTCCTCGCCGTCGATCCGGAGGGTCAGGCATTTGGCGCTGCCACCGGCCTTGATGAACTCGGAGAGCCGGAGCGGCCGAACCTCATATCCCCAACCTTGCAAAGCCCGCGCCAGCTTCGGGGAGCCGTCGTTCAGGATCACGGTCTTGCCGACCACCACCGCGTTGCAACTGAACGAGACCGCCTCCTCGGCCGAGACCTCGAGCAGGTTCGGGATCCGGTCCTGGAGCACCGAGCGGCCGTAGTCGTCGAACGCCCCAGGGTAATAGATCGCTTCGTCCTCGGACAGGGGGCAGAAGCAGGTGTCGAGGTGATAGAACCGGGGATCGACCAGCTCCAGCGGCAGGACCGCGACGCCGAGCCGCTCGCCCACCCATTGATGACTCCGCGCGTCGCTCCGGAAGCGATAGCCCGCGAAAAGGGCCTCGCCGCAGAACAGCGCGTCGCCCGCGCCCTCGAAGTGGTAGCGGGGGGGCAGAGTCACGACCTCGAATCCGTGCGCGCTCGCCCAGCGCTCGAAGACGGGCGTCTCGCCCTGCCGGACGCCATGGCGGAACCGGGAGCTGATGAATGTCTTGTGGAAGACGAGCCCCGCGTTGGCCGTGAAGACGAGGTCGGGGAGGCCGGGGACGGGGTCGAGACGCGCGATCGTCACCCCCAGGTCGCGGAGGACGTCGTGGAGCCTCCACCACTGCCGTCGCGACTCGTCGGGGTCGCTCCTGACCTGGCGGTTCATCCAGGGGTTGATCTCGTACTCGATCCCATAATACTCCGGCTCGCACATCAGGATCCGGGGCGTCCGAACCATAACTTCCGTCTCCGACTGGACATCGGCGTCCCGGGGCGTCGGTCGCCGACCGTCCGCCGCGCGACGCCGAGGGAGAGCTGTCGAACGGCTCACGAGCTATTTCTTGAGTTCCAGGGCCAGGCTCCGGAGGAACGGCTCGACGTCCGTCACCATCCCGATCGTCTGGAAGGTCCCGCGGTCGCTGAGCTTGGTCACGGTGGCGGGGTTGATGTCGACGCAGACGACCTTGACCCACGCGGGCAGCAGGTTGCCCGTGGCGATCGAGTGCAGGGCGGTCGCGATCAGGAGGGCGAACCCGACATCCCGGATCGCCTGCCGCATCCGCTCCTGGGCGGCCAGGACGTCGGTGATCACCTCGGGCAGCGGCCCGTCATCCCGGATCGACCCGGCGAGCACCACGTCGACGTCCGCCGCGACGCACTCATACATGATCCCTGATCTCAAGACGCCCGAAGCGACCGCGTGTTTGATCCCGCCCAGCCGTCGGATCGTGTTGATGGCGCGGAGGTGGTGCTCGTGGCCGTGCTCGATCGCCTCGCCGTGGGTGAGCGACACGCCCAGGCTCGTGCCGAAGAGCGCCTGCTCGATGTCGTGGGCGGCCAGGGCGTTGCCGGCGAAGAGGGTCTGGATCCAGCCCTCGCGGATCAGCTCCGCGACGTGCCCCGCCGAGCCGGTATGGATGATCGCGGGGCCGCCGACCAGCAGGACCTTCTTGCCCCCGGCACGGGTCGCGCGGATCGAATCGGCGACCCCCTGGAGGCTGATCGCCTTGGGCTTCTCGCTCGAGACGTTCGAGCTCATGAAGCCGAACAGGCTGCTGTCGCGGGGCCGCTCGACGGGGATGACCCGGACCCCCTCATGTCCGACGACGATCGGCATGCCGAGCATGACGTCAGTCATGGGCACGCACCGCGCCGACCGGGTGGCGAGGTCGACGGCGATGCCGCAATCCATCTCCTGGTCGGCCACGTCGATCCAGTGGCCGCCGAGCCGGACCTGAGTGTGCTGGTTGGTCGTGCTGTAAAAGTTCTCGGGGAAGGCCCCCTCGATGTCGGCCGGCACGACTTTCGCATCCTCGGGATGGACGGGCGAGGCGCCGTGCTCGACCAGGTCGCCGAGGATCGCGTCGAGCTCGTCTACGGTCGCCGCGCGGATCGTGATCCGGGCATAGCTGGGATCGACACGGCGGGCACCGACCCGGCACTCGCGGATCTCGAAGGTGCCGCCCATCTGGAGGATCCGGTCCAGGATCTTGGGCAGCAGGAGCGAGTCGATGATGTGCCCGGTGACCTCCACGTCCTCGACCACACCCGGGGCCGCTCGCTCGCTCGCCGGGCTCCGACGCTCAGATTGCGCCATAGCGGGTTCGTCCTTCCTCCGAGTTCGGCTGGGCGACCTCGATCCCCTCGGCCGATCCTCCGGACGCGGCGGAGGGACCGGTCGGCGGCCCTCCAGGCCTGCCCGAAGGGGACGGACGCCGTGTGGGGAGGAGGGGCTGCCGGTCGAGCGGGCGTCCAGGCAGGATCATCATCGAGGTCGGGCGCCAATGATCGACGACTTCGTCTCACGCACGACGTCGTCACTATTATGACGGCCGAGCGACGGCGCACAAGTCTTTCGAAAGACCCCGAGGGAGGATGTCGCAAAGCTTCAGCGCCAGGGATCTGAAGTGCACTGACGTCGCTCATCTGGGGCACTTGGCCCCTCCGGCCGCATTGAGATCGACTTGAACGCCCGATCGACCCTCGACTGATCCAAATGGCGGCTGGTGCACGGCTGTTGCATCGACCCCATTTTGGCGCACCGGCTTGATCGGCGAGGCATCAACGGAGAAGGTGGCGGGAGTGATGGAACGGAGAAGGTGGCGGGAGTGATGGCCAATTCGGAGCGAGCCGCCAGGTGGATCTCACTTGTCGAGTACCTTGGGTAAGTCGCCCAAGACCGCCTGGAGGTCGGTGTCGGCCATCCGAAGCGAAGGCGTGGTTGGACCGGACAACGAGGTCTTTCCAGATCATTACCGAGACGCCCGCGTCCTCTGACACTCCCACAACTTCTCCGCCGGATGACCGAGCATTT
>JAFANO010000579.1 GCA_019232645.1 Planctomycetaceae bacterium
GGCGGATAGGCTCCGGCAACGGAAGGCCGATGTTGCGAACAATCCGCTTCCACCTCGATGAGAACTGCCCGACCGCGATTGCCGAGGGCTTGAGACGCCGCGGCATCGACGTGACGACCACGCCGGAGGCAGGCCTCATCGGTGCGACCGACGAGGAGCAGACCGCCCACGCCCGCGACTGGGTGACTTGGGGGCCGTGGAGAGTCATCGTTGGAAGCATACCTGCAATCCGGTAGAGTCAGCAAAATCCCAACACAACTGTGGAAAGTGTTCAGCCGGGCCCAGACAAACCAAGGAAGCCCGCGGTGAGCGGGCTTCCTTGGGGACTGCCTGCAAGCCGCCGGGCTTTAGCCCGAGCGGAGCGTCACCGTTACGGGCTACCGGAGCCCTGGCTTGCATTTGTCAGACAACAAGCGTACAATGTCCGACACGGAAGAAATGGAGGTTGTCGATTTTTCATACCCTCCCTCGCGGGAGGAGGCGGATGAATCCCATGACTCGAATCGCTGTTCGCGTCACTGATCAGGTAAAAGACTTGCTGCAAGCTGAGGCCCGCGCACGTGGGGTCAAGCCCTCCGACGTGGTCCGGGAGGCCATCGGGGAGTATCTCCGGGACCGGCCGAAACGCGAGACCGTGCTGGACCGATTGAATCAGCTCGGGATCGTCGGGTTCGCCAAGGACCTCCCGCCCGACTATAGCACCAACAAAGACTACATGAAGGGGTTCGGATGTGATCCTCGTTGACACCGGACCCCTGGTCGCCATCTTCAACGCCCGCGACGAACGACATGACGCCTGCATCGAGACGATCGCTGCACTGAGGCCCCCACTCCGGACATGCTGGCCGGTCATCACGGAGACCGCGTACATGCTCGGAGGAGTGCCCGGGGCGATCACCCGGCTTTTGGCCGGGGTCGAGGACGGGGCATTTGAGTTGTCGCAACTTGATGACGCCGCAGTCCCATGGATCTCGGCGTTTATGCAAAAATACGAATCAATTAACGCACAACTCGCGGATGCATCGCTCTGCTACCTGGCGGAACGCGAGGATATCCGGACAATCTTCACGCTCGATCGGAGGGACTTCGGCGTCTATCGCCTGAAAGGAAATCGCAAGCTCAAGATCATCCCCGAAGCCCCTCACCCATCATGACCAAACACGCGACGATCCGCCTCAAGGGGCTCAAGTTCGCGACACCCATCGCAGCCGAGCTGGTCCGCCGCGACCGGCCTGCCTCCGGAGTGATTCCCCGAGCACTGCCCTTGGGGCTAGGGTGCGGGCGGCGGCGGAGCGGGCCAGAGCAGAGGCGATCAGGCCATGAGCAAGTTTGTGCGCAAAACTTGCCCAGGGCCGCGGGGCGACCGGACGCCGGAGACCAGGGTCCTGACGAGACAAGATCGGCCTCGGACACGTGTCGTGGCCCGGTTTTGGGGACCGGTTTTTTCGCTCGATTCCGAAAACCGGGCCACTCCCGAGGAAGAGCAAACCCTACAAAACAAGTGGTCGGACATGAGGCATTCGGACCCGAAGCTCACTGCCAACGTCTATTGCGATCCGAAACTGCTGGACGTGCGCGGCGGCCTAGATTCGCTGCCGAGCCTGCCGCTGACACTCCCAGGTGGAGGACAAGAGCAAGCCAGGGCCACGGGGACGTACGGAGCCCCTGTCCAGGACTTCGTCGCCCCGGATGTTGCACTCCCTCCTGGCGACGAACGGGCATCGCTGGCAACCGCTGGCAATCCCTCGACCGAGGGATGTCTGCCGGACGGGACGGGCAAACCCATCGAGGACAACGGGTTTGGCGATCCCTGTGTCTCGCTGACGATCCCTGGCAAGGGAACGGATCATCACCCGATGCCCGGCCCGAACGGTCGTGCTCCTGCTATCTCGGCGGATGCACATCGGTCGTCGGCCCGACCGAGACGATCGTCATCGGCAGCAGGGGCCAGCGGTCGAGGACCCGGCGGAGGTCGTCGAGCGTGACGCGGGAGAACTTCTCCAGCTCGTCGGCGATGGGGAGGTATTCGTGGCGGTACGTCCAGTGGAAGCCGAGCGAGACGAGGCGGCCCATCGGCCGCTCGCTCCGGAGCACCGAGCGGGCGAGGACCTTGTTCTGGGCCTGGGTCAGCTCCTGGACGGTCAGGTCATCGGCCAGCGCCTCGCGGTAGACCTCGGCGACCCGGCCGAGGTTGGCCTGGGTCGCGCCGGGCTCGCAGCTCAGGAAGGTGAAGTAGGCGCCTGCCTGGTTGTAGTCCTGGTACGTGGTCTCGACGCCGTCGGCGTAACCGGGGTCGATCAGGGCCCAGTAGAGCCGGGAGCCGGTGTGGTCGCCCAGGATGGTCGACAGGAGCTGCGCGACGTAGCGGTCGTCGCTCTCGAGCGGCGGGGCGTCGGCGACGCCGATGATCGTCTGCTGCTGGTCGTCGCTGCGGAGCAGCGCCTGGAACGCGCCGGTGCCGCGCGGGGCGACCGCCTGGCGCGACGCCTCGCCCCCGGTCCAGTGGCCGCAGTGCGACCGGGCCAGCGCGACGACCTGGTCCCAGTCGGTCTTGCCCGCGAACGCCAGCACGATGTTGGCCGGGCTGTAGCGCCGGGCGAAGTAGTCGCGCATCTGCTCGACCTTCAGGCCGGAGATCGACTCGACCGTGCCCAGGATGCTCTGGCCCAACGGGTGCCGGCCGAAGTGCGCGGCCTTGGCGGCCTCGAAGGCCACCGACATCGGGTTGTCCAGATACATCCGGATCTCTTCGATGATCACCTTCTTCTCGGTGTCGAAGTCGACCTCGCGCAGCGTCGGCCGGAGGATGTCGGACAGGACGTCGAAGGCCTGGGGCAGATACTCGGGCAGGCAGGTGACGTGGTAGAACGTGTCCTCTTCCGACGTCTGGGCGTTGTGCTTGGCGCCGACGCGGTCGAAGTCGCGGTTGACCGCCAGGGCGTCGCGCCTCGGGGTCCCCTTGAAGACCATATGCTCCAGGAAGTGCGAGACCCCCGCGACCTCCTTCGACTCGTCGCGGCTGCCGGTCTTGACGAAGAAGCCCGCGGCGACCGACCGCGCCTGGTCGTTCAGCTCGGCGATGATCTGGAGGCCGTTCTCCAGGACGGTGTGGTGGAATCGCATGCGTTGGGGTTCGCCTTCCTTGAGGTGTTGGGGGACTCTCCCGGCTCGATGCCGATCCCGGCCGGCGCGACGCGGACGCCTCACGCGGGGAAGGACAGGGCGTTCGGGCCGAGCGTCAGGATGGTCATGTCGGTCAGGTCCTGCGCCGCGGCGAAGGCGGTGACCGACGCGGGGGTCAGGGCGTCCAGCGCGGCGGAGATCTCGTCGAGCGAGCGGACGCGGCCCAGGTAATACCAGTCGGAGGCGAGCGCGGCGGAGCGGCTCATGCTCGACTCCTGCTGCATGATCAGCGCGCTCTTGAGGCCGGCGCGCATCGTCTCCAGCTCGTCCGGCTCGACGCCCGAGCGGCGGAGGCGGTCGATCTCGGCCAGGGTGACGTCGAGCGTCTCCTGGGCGCGGTCGGCGGAGGTGCCGGCGTGGCAGAGGATCGCGGCGCGGTCGCGCTGACCCTCGTAGCTGGCGTAGACCGAGTAGCAGAGGCCGCGCTTCTCGCGGACCTCGGTGAAGAGCCTGGCGGACGAGTAGGCGCCGCCCAGGATCGTCTGCGTCGCGCGGGCGCGGTAGTAGTCCGGACTGGCGAAGGTGGCCGTCGGGTAGGCCAGCGCGATCTGGATCTGCTGCGTCTCGCGGAGGATGTGATCGCGGCGGGGGCCGGTCGCGCGCTCCTGGACGCTCGGGGCGGGGAGGGACGGCCAGTCGCCGAAGAGCCGGCCGACCACGTCGCGCAGCGCCGGCCAGTCGATCGCGCCGGCGACGCCCAGGATCGCGCCGTTGGGCCGGTAGGTCCGGCGGTAGAACCGCCGGATCTCGTCGGCCGAGAGCGCCGCGACCCCCTCGGGCGTCCCCGGCGCGGGGCGGCCCCACGGATCGGGGAAGTGGCGGCGGCGCAGCTCATAGATGACCTTGGTGCCGGGGTCGTCCTCCAGGCTCCGGAGGTTCTGCAAGGCCAGCGCCCGGATCGGCTCGACCTCCTCGTCGTCGAGGCGCGGCCGAAGCACGATGTCGGCGTACAACTCCAGCGCGGGGATGAGGTTGCGGCCGAGCGTAGCGGCCAGGAGGCCGGTGTGCAGGCCCTGGGCGCTCTCGCTGTGGTTGACGCCCAGGTTATCCAGCGCCGTCAGGAGCTCGTGGCTGTCGCGCTCCCCGGCCCCCCGCGTGATCCACTCCGAGAGCATCGCCGCCGCGCCGCCGCGATCGTCGGCCTCGTAGGCCGCGCCCGCCGGCAGCAACAACGTGAACGCCGCCGACTGGACCCCCGGCATCGACTCGGCCAGGAGCACCAGCCCGTTGGAGAATTCATGTTGCGCGATCGTTGAGTCTTCGGGCACGGCCACCTCTTCCTGCGTGCAGCGGGTTTCGTGTCGACAGTTGCGACGGGAATTTGACGATACCCGCGCCGGTCCTTCATGAAAACTCCCAAAATCCCAAATCTCATCCCCGGATCCCCGGCACACAGGTCCCTGATCGGACCGGAGGTCGCCGGCCCGTCCGCGAGGGCCGGTCGCGACGCGCCCGCGCCCGGGATGGGGGCCTCCCTCGGAAGTGGAGGGCGTCTCGCCCGATTCAGCCGTCGACCGCCTTGTAGAGCGTCTTGGCGCGGCGGAAGCCGACGGCCCGGTAGAGCAGGACGGCGCCGGAGTTCTCGGCGGTCACTTCGAGGTACGCCCGGCGCAAGCCGGCCTGGTAGAAGCCCTCGAGCGCCTTGCGGACCAGCGCGCGTCCGAGCCCGAGGCCGCGATAGGCGGGCACCACCCCCACGTTCTGGATCGCGCCGATCGGGCCGCGATCCATCACCCCCTGGACCGTGCCGCAGTAGCAGTCGGGGCTGGCGATCAGCCAGGTGGCCTGCGGCAGGAAGCCGGGCTTGCGGCGGATCTCGCGCATCAGCCGCTGGCAGCCGTGGCGATCGCCCAGGCAGGGGAAGACGCACGCGTCGATCTCGCCCCGGAAGCTCAGGTACTTGACCTCGGCGTGCTGGTCGATGAGCGACTCCTCCCACGCGACCCAGGCGAACCGAGGCGGTAGGGTGGCGGTGGCCGAGGAGCCGTCGAGGTCGATCTCCATCCGGAACCGCTTGTAATACGTGATCGCCATCGCGCCTCGACGGTCCGAACGCCGCCCCGCCCGCACCGAATCATATTCATCCCAGGAGCATGGACCCTGATCTTAAAAAATTGTTCGGAGGAGCGTCAACGCGTGCGCGGGTCGTCGTCCTTCGGCCTCAACAGGCCGGGTCCTGGGCGCTGCCGTTCCTCGACGCGGCGCCGAGATGGGGCCCCTGCGCGTGGCCCGGGCCCGGGTGGTCGCCGGCGGGGTCGGCCGGGGCCGCGAGGCGGTCGGGGCGGGCGATGAGCATCGGGATCTCCAGGCCGTGGCGGACCTTGTCCACCGTCTGGCCCAGCAGGAGGTCGCGGATCAGGCCGTGGCCGTGCGAGCCGACGACCAGGAGGTCCACCGGGTCGCGCTTCAGGTGCGCGATCAGTTGCGCCGCGGGGTCAGGGCCGTAGAGCAAGACCGAGCGCGCGGCATGGCCCTGCGCCTCCAGCACGCGGACGACCTCGGCGAGGTAGCGGGCGTCGGCCCCCGCCTCGCGGTCGGCGGTCTCGGCGCCGTAGACGCCGGTCATCGGGGTGTCCACGACGTGGAGCAGGACCAGCAGGCCCTGCCCGGTCTGCCCCAGGCTGAGGGCCCGGCTGAGGATCTCGGCGTCGGCCGGGGTGTGCTCCAGGGCCACGCCGATCGTCGACAGCGGCCGGCACCGGAGCGTTTCGACCCAGTCCAGCGCGACGCTCGGCTTGGGGGTCCAGGGGGGCGAGGGGCGGAGCCAGGGCTTGAGCGTCACCCAGGCCAGCAGCGCAAGCACCGCGGTGGCCAGGCCGTACAGCGCCCCGGCCACCGGCCACGAGACGGGCATCGGTCCGATCCGGGCCCCCGACCCGGCCGCCAGCGCGACCCATTCCCCGATCTTGTCCAGCACCAGCTTGCCGTTCAGTCCCACGATGATCGTGGCCGTCAGCCAGGCCAAGACCTGCGCCCACCAAGGGGTCGCGAACGCCCCCATGTTCCGCCGGTTCGAGGTGAAGTGGATCAGCGGGATCACCGCGAACGACAGTTGCAGGCTGAGGACCACCTGGCTCAGG
>JAFANO010000275.1 GCA_019232645.1 Planctomycetaceae bacterium
ATCGACCTACAGTGCCGCTCGCGGCGCCCAGTTGGCCTACATCCAAGCCGTTGGCATGGAAGTCGCCCCTCATAACGTGCAAGTCAATGCGATCGCGCAGCACTTCGTCGACAACCCGACTTATTTCCCGCCCGACGTGCAGGCGAATCCTGTGTTTCAGGAGCGGCTTAAGCGGGAGGTTCCGTTGGGGCGGCTCGTTACGCCACGCGAAGATGCGTTATTCGCGGCGTTTCTCTGCAGTGCTGCCGCGGATTGCTTCGTCGGCCAAGTGTTTCCCGTTTGCGGCGGGTGGGTGACCAGGTAGATGGTTCAGCCCACGATCGCCCAACCTTTCATTCAACTCGGACCCCCCGCTTGCGGGCGGCCGGTTATCGATCCTCAGGTTGATAAATTCCTCTCTGGAAAGGGGAGTTCCGAGGCCTTGAAGAAGCTCCGAAGCCGTTCTCGATGGCCTCGTGCTGCGGTGATGTGCTCCTTGACCACCTCATTACAAGATGCGAACCGACAATGCGCCGCTCAGTCCGGAGGATCATTCATCCGTCACAGCTTCACCCCCATGAATGTCGGCCGGAGCCGACACTTTCGACGCCGGTTGGTGGCGGCTCCCGCCTGCATCGCCCGTCGGGAGCATCGCTGGCGAGTGACGACCGAGGCAGGCCGTGATCGAGGTGGCACCCATAGCCATGTGGGCACCCCCGAGTAGCCCCGACCCCGCCGATTAGCGTCTACCCCAATTGTCATGGGTCGTGCCCCGCGGACACCCCGGGTTCTCAAGGGTCCACGCGAGTCGCCGTCGATCAGAGCCTTCCTGGCATGGGCCTCGACACCGAACGCTTCGGATCAGAGAACACCGGATCACAAATCACGGGCGGCGGGATTGATGACCCGGCTTCCTTGCTACAGTGTCCTGGAATCGGGGGATTTTTCATCATCCCACCTCGGCCATCACCCACAAGGGGGGAGGGCGAAAATATAAAAAAATCATAATACGGATTCCAGGGATTTCGTGCGCTCGGTCTGCCGAGTTGAAAGATGAAATCTTGAATGTGAGATCCGAACAGAGCGCACAAAAATATCTGGAATGCGTATTACTCCTTGTGGAGGTGGGTTGGGGCAGACGGGGCGAGACGCAGACATTGGGATCACGAGTGGCCCCAAATGGGCCGGCCCCGCGATCCGCCGTTTCGCCCGGGGGCTCCTTTTCATCCGACCGCCCGCGTCGTACGCTCTTAAGGTGAGCGACGCCGAAGCGTTCGGTGGTCCGACCCTCTCCCAGTCGACCGATCGGACGTTCGCGGTCTGACGGCCGGATCGGCCAGTGTCCCACGACGCGAGGGTTTGTCCATGCCCACGACGATTGTCCGGTGCTCGATGCCCGATTGCCAGGGGGCCGCCGCCTACAAAATCGCTGCCTTCTGGAGCGGCGGCAGCCTCTCGGAGCTCAAGACCTACGGCTTCGCCTGCTGGGACCACCTCGGCCCCGTGTTCCGCGACGCCGAGCAGCGGCAGCGCACCTATCAGCCCGCGCCCGGGGAGACCGTCGAGGAGATCGCTATCTTCAAGTTCGAGCAGGGCAAGCGCGATCGACAGCTCCAGCGGCTCTGGGGGCTGGAGGAGAACTACCGCTCGTGAGGCTGGCCCCCCCTTGTGGGAGAGCCCGCCGTCGCCGTGGGCCGCGGCCCGGCGCAGGGCTCTCGCCAGCGCGCGGATGCTGCGGGCGTGCTGGCATGCGCGTCAAGGCAACGATCGCCATCGGTAAGCCGCCGGTCCTCGCCGGGCCGCTCGCGTGTCCCTCGGGCCGGCGTAGCGCCGACACGACGGTGTCACCGGAAGACCGATCCCGGGACGGGTCGATCGGGCGGTCACAGGCACTCGAGGCCTGACACGTCCGGCATGAACGGAGCGATCGGCGCAGTCATCTCAACAGTGCGGCGGGCCATGTTTTCGGTCGCGGGGGAGTGGGCCGGGCCGCGACCTCGGGTCGATAAAACGGTCGGTGAAACCTGCCTCGGGACCACGGCGGGAGCTGGGGGACATGGCAGGGAGAGTCCGAGGGATGCGTCGTGGCCACGTGCGATGACTCGGGTCGGGGCGAACCGGCCTCGTGGGCCGATCGACGAGATGACCCCGAGGACGTGTCCGGCTCGATCCTCGATCGGAGCATCTGTCGTCGCGCCGGGCCGTGGCGACGCCCTGCCCGACGCCATTGGAGGGAACAGGAAGTGAACATCGTCACGACCCGCTTCGGCCTGATCCAAGTGTTGGAATCGGACCTGATCTGGATCCCCGACGGTCTGGTGGGGTTCCGTTCGTTCACGCAATATGTCCACTTCCCCGACCCGGTCGTCACCGGCCTGTCGTGGTTGCAATGCGTGACCGCGCCGGAGCTGGCCTTCGGGCTGATCGCGCCGCCCCTGGCGATCAGCGATTACCGACTCGAGCTCCGCCCGGGTGACCGTGCGGCGCTGGAGCTGGACGAGCAACGTTCGGCGCTCGTCTACGTGATCCTCAACCGTGGCGAGGGGGGCGGCCTGACGGTCAACCTCCAGGGCCCCCTGGTGTTCAACCCGGTCCGCCGGCTCGGCCGGCAACTGGTGCTGACCTCCAGTCGCTACGCGGTCCGTTATCCGCTCGACCCCCATCAGGTCCATGCACCGAACCTGCTGCCCGGTCCGTCGCCGCTCCGCGCGACGGCGTGACCTGCGCGGGCAGCCCAACGCGCAACCGGAGACGTCTCCACACCCAGGAAGCCCCGTCGTGGTAACCGAGAGCCCGGGCGACGTGATCAGGGATGGTCACGAGTCTCGTTGGCAGGAGGAAGGAGCCTGAAGATGCTGGTCCTGTCCCGACACCGCGACGAAAGCATCATCATCGGCGATGACATCGTCATCACCGTGGTGGATATCCGGGGCGACAAGGTTCGATTGGGGATCGCGGCCCCCATCGAGATCTCCGTGCACCGACAGGAGGTGTACGAGGCCATTCAACGCGAGAATCGGCAGGCGAGCCGCCTGGACCCCCAGGATGCCCGCCAGCTCGAGCATCTCAACCCGCCGCTCCGGCGCGACGTCCGTCGCCCCAGGCCCGACGAGGTCTGAGATCGCGGAGACTGGGGCGGGGCCGGTCCCCCACCGGCCCCGCTCGCCCCCCCCACAATACACACCCGGCCGGACGTGCCCACGGGCTCCTTCCGTGGACGCACGTCCGGTCTGTTTCCACACGTCGTTCCTGCCTCGGATCAACTTGGCCGAACGCCCGGATCGACGCGATAATACTGGTAGATGGCGGTGGCGTATTGCACCGGGCAGCCGTGATCAGTCTGGATGTCTTCCTGGTGCTCGAGAGCGTGGGAGGCTGAAGTGATGCTCCTCGAGGAAATCCCAACGTTTCCTGAGCTGGTACGGCGCACGCTGGAGGGCGAGTTCGGGATCGACAGCGCCGAGGCGTTCTTCGCCAACGCAATCCAAAACCCCGGCGGCATGGCCACGGCCTTGCACGCCGACCGCGCCGAGGTGGACCGCCTGATCAGGATTGTGGAGGGCTACCTGCCCGCCAACTACCGCGAACGCTGCCGGAACCCGATCCGACGGCCCCGAGGCTTGATCATCGACCGCTGAGCCCGGATCAGCAATAGGCATCCAGGGCGTACTGCCGCACGTATTCGAAGAAGAGCGTCCCGT
>JAFANO010000237.1 GCA_019232645.1 Planctomycetaceae bacterium
AAAGCGTCCTGGCGCGGGCGACCACCTGGGACATGAGCGCCTTCGGCCGGGGCGATGGCCGAGGGCGGCTCGGCCTGATCGACCTGGAGGTCGACCCGGCGCGGCGACGCAAGGGTTACGGCCGTCACCTGATCAACGAGATCCTCCGCCAGGCGCGCGCCGAGTTGATCGCCGTCGTTGCCGTCCAGACCCCCGCGACCAACCTCCCCGCGCTGGCCCTCTTCGAATCGCTGGGCTTCAGGCCCATCGAGACCGGCACACTCTTCCGCCTCCCGGCCGAGCTGACCGGGAGGGCGACCTGATCGCGCCGGCGCCAGAACTCCACACGCACTTGACCTGACGGTCAATCGACCCTCGAGCTGGGAAGAGCGGACTGTTCTGCCCGGTCGATCAATGCCCGGCGAGGGGACCGTCGCGTTTATGCGACGGGGGAATCGCTGTCCTCCGAGGTCGAAAAAAGGCACGACTGCTTCCCACCGATCCCGTCGTCCGGTATCCTATCTTTGAATTGATACCCGCGCCAGCCCGCACGGAAAACCGAGGAAAGGAATTCCATCACCGCGCCTGGGAAGACCTGGGACCGAACGCCGCGATTCGTGAGGACTGAAAGCTCGGGAATCAGCCCAGCCCTCGGGCTCGCTGGCCCGGATCGGGCCAGTGGGCGGTCACGTAGACCGATGGGCCATGCGTCGCCCGACACGCCGTCTGCTTGAGCGGACGGTCGTTCACCGACTCGACGAGATCTGAACCGTCATGGCACGCCGAACCCTGAACCGCTTCGAGCTTCGGGCCGCCGCCGAGGCCGCCGAGGCGCTGGGACTGAACACGCCGCCGGAAACGAAACCCCGATCCGAACCGGCCGAACGCCGGCCCAAGCCTGCGCCAGCCGCCCGGATGCGGGTCGTCTGGGCGGTCTGTGACAGCGGGGGCCGGACCGTCGCGACCTTCGAGTATCCCCGTAAGGCCGACGCCGAGGCCATGGTCGCGGAGCTGAAAGCCCGGGGCCAGGGGAACCATTTCGTGCGCTCGGTCAAGGAGCCGATGGGCTGACGCCGCTGGGTCGTCCCTTCCGGCGGGCTTGGGCCGCGCGCCAGGGCTGATCCGAGTTCCAAAAGTTCGTGCACACCTGGTCTGCGAATCGGAAATTCGAAATCTCGAATTCGAGTCGAGAAACCTGGGACGCGTATGAGAAGCCCTCACACACCGTCCCTCGTCATCACGATGTTCCCTCACCCCAGCCCTTTCGCGGGAGAGGAGGGAGAAAAACCGGCCCCTTCTGCCCCCTGGTGAGGGCCTCTTGGGTGTGGCTTCGAGACGCGGCCGACGAAGAAGATTCCTGCTCAGTGCCGCGATGCGCGCTCGATCTCGCCGCCGAAATAGCCCGCCGACCAGCGGAGCATCGACCACTCGAACGGCCCGGGGAGCCAGCGCGCCAGCGCCACCGTCGCACGGGCCAGCGCGCCCGTCAGGAGGAACGCCCGCCGGCCGTCGAGCCCACGTACGATGGCGCGGACGACCTTGGCGGCCGGCTCGCCCCTGGGAAACGCGTCCGTCCGCCCTGCTTCCCCGAGTGCCACATTCCAGAATTCGCTCTCCGTCCGGCCCGGGCACGCCGCCCAGACCCGCACGCCCGTCCCGCGGAGCTCGTAGCGCAGGCTCTTGACCAGCCCGTTGACCGCGTGCTTGGTCGCCACGTAGACCGCCGAATATGGCAGCCCGATGAACCCCAGGACCGACGAGACCTGGAGGATCTGGCCCGACCCGCGCGACCGCATGTGGCGCACGGCCTTCTGCGTCAGGTCCATCAGAGCCATCAGGTTGACCTCGACAATCCGGCGCATCGACTCGGGCGTCTGGTCGGCGAACGCGGCGAAGTCGCCGAGCCCGGCGTTGTTGACCAGGAGGTCGAGCCCCCCGGACATCGCCTCGGCGCGTTGCCAGAGCCGGTCGCGGAAGCCGGGGTCGGCCAGATCGCCGGCCTCGACCGCCACCCGGCCCGGGGGCAGCTCGGCGGCGAGCGTCTCGAGGCGGTCGAGCCGTCGGGCCGTCGCCAGCACTGTCATCCCGCGATCGCGGACGAGCTGGCGGACCAGCTCCCGGCCGAGCCCGGACGAGGCGCCGGTCACGAGGGCATGACGACACATGATAAGGACTCCACCAAGAGGTCGTCGGGGACCGGTCGCCCCGGGAGGACGCTCGCGTTTACCGTCATCCCGACCGTCGGTCGAGGGACCGATAGGCTGATTCCAAACAGCCCATGGGTTGTTCGCCGGCCGCGGAGCTTTTAGAATAGCGTACTTGTTTTTCCCGAGTCTCGCTGTGCCGTAGGATAGTCGAAAGAGGATTGATGTGGCCACCATCGACGAACGCCAGACCGCAACCAAGCCGAAACCTCTGACCGGGGCCGACGTCCTGGTCGAGTCCCTGGTCCGGCACGGCGTCGAAGTGATCTTCGCCTATCCGGGCGGGGCGAGCATGCCGATGCACCAGGCGCTGACGCGCGTCCGTGACAAGATCCGGACCATCCTCCCTCGTCACGAACAGGGGGGGATCTTCGCGGCCGAGGGCTACGCCCGCGCCAGCGGCAAGGTCGGGGTGGTCATGGCTACCTCCGGCCCCGGCGCGCTGAACCTCGTGACCGGCCTGGCCGACGCCAAGATGGACTCGCTCCCGATCGTCGCGATCACCGGCCAGGTCCCCAGCCACGTCATCGGCACCGACGCCTTCCAGGAGACGCCGATGGTCGAGGTCAGCCGCGCGATCACCAAGCATCACACCCTGGTGCAGAGCGCCAAGGACATCGCGCGGGTCGTCAAGGAGGCCTTCCACATCGCCAGCACCGGGCGGCCCGGCCCGGTCCTGATCGACATCCCCAAGGACATCCAGAACACACTCGTCCCCGATCCCGACTACGACGTGGCGATGGACCTGCCCGGCTACCGTTTGCCGCCGCCCCCGACGCGCGAGAAGCTCGAGGCCACGCTGGCCGCGATCCAGGCGAGTCGGAAGCCGATCATCTACTGCGGCGGCGGCGTCATCGCTTCGAATGCCGCCGCGGAGCTCCGCGAGTTCATTCACAAGAGCGGCATCCCCGTCGCCATGACCTTGCAGGGCCTCGGCGCGATCCCGAGCGAGCACTACCTCTCGCTCAACATGCTCGGGATGCACGGGACCGTCTACGCCAACTACGCGATCAACGACGCCGACCTGCTGCTGGCCCTGGGCGTCCGGTTCGACGACCGCGTCACCGGCAAGCTCTCCGAGTTCGCCAAGCACGGGCGGATCGTCCACGTCGACGTCGACGCCTCGGAGATCAACAAGAACAAGACGGCCCACCTGCCCGTGCATACCGACGTCAAGAGCTTCCTGGACGCGGTCAATCCGCACGTCGCGACGGGCGACCTGCGCGACTGGCACCGGGAGATCGAGGGCTGGCGCTCGGCCGACCCGATGGCCTACGAGCAGCG
>JAFANO010000268.1 GCA_019232645.1 Planctomycetaceae bacterium
CCTGAGATAGGCCAGGAGCAACTCGTTGACGGTGAGATCGCTCCCCGACGCGGAGGCCGGAGCCGGGAGCCGGCGGCCGTTCGAAATCCATTCAACGATGATGCGATCGTACTCGGCGCGGCTCTCCGGGGAGCCGAACCGGTCTAGTACAAAGCGGCAGAAAACTCTACCCAGTTCCGTTCGCTAGCTTCAGCTCCACCGAGTAGAGCCAGCGGATCGGTTTGGCCATCGTCCGGTTGAAGTAGTCGATGAATGCCAGGATCCGCGCCCTGAGATCCTCGATGGAGCTGGAGCTGGAGCGGCGGAGCAACTTCCGCACCAGAATGCTGAACCAGATCTCGATCTGATTGAGCCATGACGTGGGCTTCGGCGTGTACACAAACCGAATCCGGTGGCCCGCGTCAGACAGGAACGACGCCCGGCTCTTCTGCGACTTCAACACCCCACGCCGCCCTTCCTCGCCCAAGTCCTCCGCGATCCCGCAGGTCTGGGCCACCCAGAGCACCAGGCTTTCCGACTGATGCGTGTTCAGGTTGTCCACGATGAAGATCCAACCGGCCTCGGGGTCGGTGGCCACCGTCTGCTCGACGTGGGCCACGAAGTCGGCCTCCGTCCGCGTCGGACCCAGCGTCGGGGCGATGATCCCGCTGCACCAGATCTCCAGGTTGGCCGTCAGGCAGAGCGTGCCATGGCGGATGTACTCGTACTCCCGCAACTGCACCCGGCCCGGCCCCGGTGGGATGTCGGGGTAGAGCCGCTCCAATGCCTGGATCCCTGTCTCCTCGTCCGTGCTGACGAGGTGAATGCCCTGCTCGGCCCGCCGACCCGCCTGCTCAGAGAGATCGCAGATGGCACCGACTTGCTGACGGAAGACGTCGGGGTCCTCGGGGTCGGCATTGAGCCAGTAGCGGCTGCGGTGCGGCTGCAACTCGGCCTCTTTTGAAAAATCGCCCCACACTGCGGGGGGAGATCGTCGCGACGATGCCGCGTTTCTGGACCTCGTCAGCTAACTCCCGAGCGGTCCAGTGGCTGATCGGTCGCCCCGATTGCTCCGGCGGCTCACAGGCCACGGCGATGATCTGGACGATCTGCTCGGGGCTGAAGGTGGCCGGTCTCCCGGGCCGGGGGGCATCGTCAAGGATCAGCTCCACGAGCCGGCGCAACTGCGGCGGGGTCTGCTCCCGTTCGGCACGTTGCAGGACCTCGGTGGCTTCGAGCCAGCGGTCGCGCCAGGCGCGCACCGTCGGTCGGGTCAGTCCCAACTTCTGGGCCACCGCCTCGACGCAGGGATGGGTCGACAGGGCCAGAATGAGGGAGGCCCTGCGGACCAGGCGCTGGTCGGCGGTCTGCTGGCGCTGAATCCGATGGAGGACGTCCTGTTGTGCCGGGGAGACCTGGATCGCTCCCGCTCGTGGTCCTCTCATAAGTCCACTCCCGCAAGAAAAGCCTGAATGAATCGCTCGGAGTCTATTCTATGGTCCCCCTCCCCTTCCGGAAAATCAATATTGCCGACCTATACTAGGTAGAAGTCCCGCCCTTCCAGCGTGACGACCGCCTGTCTCGTGGGTTTGTGGAGACGGTAGGACGGGGGTACGGAGTGTGTAAGCGGACACGGTACCAACCTCCAGATCCGGTAGACTACCGGCTTTCAGGGAGTCTTGGTCCGCTCCGCCCGACGCCGGACGGGTATCCGAAATCCTGGATTTGGCGGGACTTGCAATCAGTGGGCAGAGCCGGGATCGAACCGGCGACACCAGGATTTTCAGTCCTGTGCTCTACCAGCTGAGCTATCTGCCCAGGTGCTAGATGGTTATGAGAAAGGCTCATCCTTCGATTCAGGGACCTGGGGTCACCAGGAGTTCGATCAGGGCTCCCAGCAACGCCTTACCACGCTTCCGAAGGTGATGAAGGATCTCAAAGCATGTATCATCATCTATGAGATTCTAAATATTTAACATCATCCGTGATCCTCGCTCGGTGGGAGTCCCTGAGGATCGGGTCAGGTCGATCGACCATCAGACACGGATGATAGTGCCTGACTGGATGGATTGACCAGAGTTCCCCGAAACTCTGGATGAGCCATGAGGATAATGGCGGCGAGGGGCGTTGTCAACGGGTTGGTCACGTCCTCACAGGGCCGTTTCAGTGCAGGCCGTTCTCGATCCTCCGGTGGCCGCGGGTCAGCCTTAGCAACGCCTTCGCCCCGGCACTCGCACGGCAGGCTCGTGATCCCAGCCGTGTCACCGTCGGTGAATGAAGCTGAACAATGCAAACATGCGGAAGAATGGGGCGATGCAGTATAGAGGTGGTGGAAAAAGTTTCTACAAGCACCCGCGAATGACCTATCCCTCGCCTCTCGCCTTGCTTCGCATGAACTACATGAAAATTCTTTGTATGACGAAGGCCGGACACTCGTGACGGCCATCCGTCACAATCCATGAATTCATTGGTCTTCTCCTCGCGCAGCTCCAACGTGAGGGGGGAATTACAGCTTCGTTCGCCGACGGTGGCAGGGCTGCCTCTCGTGACGCACTCTCTATCGATCCAGAATCTCTGATGAGTGCAAGGCTGCGGGAGGAGACTCGCACCGCCGGGATGCGTCCGAGGTAGGTCGAGATCCCGCGAGGGCCGGGCTCTCGGCATGCCCCCGCGAGGGCGGTCGAAACGGCCTCCACGACCGGCATCGAGGTAGGGAAGGGATACCGATGTAAGGGTTTCGGCAAATCGGGTCATCTCGGGTTGACGTCGATGGCCGAGTCGATATGATACCTCGCGCTCCGGGTCGATCCGTCATGGTGGACGCGATCGGTGTTCCTGGTCGTGAGCGGCCCTTTCCGGAGCGAGGGCCGAGTTCGTCGCCAACAGGATTTGGGACCGACATCGGAAGGATTCCGAAGCGGCAGCAACACCTCGGGTTGTGCTTCCCCTCGTCACTCCGCCGCGAAATTCCCTCCGTTGCTCGGGGCGTGGTTCTCCCCAAGCCGTCATGTCCCATGCCTGAATTGGCCGTCGCGCTGAGCGACCCGAGGTTCCGTCGGGAAGTCGGCCGATACATCGGGAGGCCCCATGCACCGGATGCGCCAGCACGTGACCAAGGCGGGTCTGACCTTCTTCTTCGCCCTCTTCTTCGGTTCCCAGACGTCCGCCGACGTGATCCAGTCACCCGGCGGCATGACGTATCCCGAGATCGTCGGTGGGATTGACGGGACCCAAAACTTTGTCTTCGACCCTGGCAGCCAGACCGGCACCTTCCAGGTGACGACGACGCCGTTCCTGCTCAAGATCGGGCCGAGTTCCTCCGACGATGTCAATGTCACCCCCGACGGTGACGGCATTCACAGCCAGGTCCTCAACCTCAAGCTTGACTCGAACGGCCACCTCGTGACCGACCCCGGCAACTCGTACGCGCTCTACGGCACGGTGAGCGTCGGGGGGCAGACCTACAGCGGGCTGCTGCTGCGGGCGACCCCGACCACATTCGGCACCTCGGGAGGGACCACCTCCGGGTTCAACCTCGACCTGAAGGTTACCGGCGGAGCGCTGGCGACACAGATCGGCCCCGAGCTTTTCCTCTCGATCCTTCCGACGGCGGGTACCACATTCGACGGCAACTTCGCCAAAAATTTCTCCATCGCCATCGATCGCGTCAAGGCCTGGTCGCTCAACCCGCCGCCGCCCATACCCGAGCCGACCACCTTGATGGTGCTGCTCGCGGGCGCCGCGGGACTGCTGATTCGACGGCGGGTCCGGATCAGCGGCGCGGACTTCGACGATTGAGTCGCCGTCCGGGACAATTACCAGCACGACATCATGTCGACGGGGGATGCGCGAAGAGCTGGCGCATCCCTCCACTCGGTTCGCTTCGAAACCGTTGCGGGGATCCGGATCTCCCATCAATCCGCTTGCAAGGTCGCCGACAGCTTACCGAGCGCCTCGTTCTCGATCTGGCGGACGCGCTCGCGCGTCAGGCCGAGCGACTCGCCGATCTCCTTGAGCGTCTTGGGGGGTGCGTCGTTCAGGCCGAACCTCATCCGGAGGACCGTCGCCTCGCGCTTGTCCATCTCTTCGAGCCGGTTCATGACAAGCTTGAGGTTGTCGGCCTCGACCATCTCGACGTCCGGCGAGCGGGTCCGCTCGTCCATGAGCATCTCGCCTAGGCTCCACCCGTTCTCGGGTTGGTCGGTTTGCGGGACGAGGTTGTAAACCTTGATCGCCTTCTTGACGATGGCAACCTTCTTTTTGGGCAACTCCAAGGCGCGGGCGATCTCCTCGACCGTCGGCGGCCGGCCAAGCGAGTCCTGAAGATCGGCGGCCATCCGCCGCCACTTGAAGAGCAACTCGACCATATAGGCGGGGATCCGGATCGGCTTGGCCGTATTGACCAACGCCCGCTTGATTGATTGCTTGATCCAGTAGCTGGCGTAGGTGCTGAAGCGAGTCCCCACGCCCGGGTCGAACCCCTCGACGGCGCGGAGCAGGCCCAGGTTCCCCTCTTCGATCAGGTCCTGGAGTGAGAGGCCCTTGCCCACGTAGCCCCGCGCGATGTTGACGACTAGCCGGAGGTTGGCGCGGATCATCCGCTCGCGAGCATTCGTATCCCCCTCGGCGATCTGATGCGCCAGCATCTTCTCCTCTTCGGCGCTGAGCAGGCCCACCTCGTTGATCTGCCTGAGGTAAATCTCCAGGGGGCTCTGGACTGTGTCGCGGCGGTGTCGGCGAATACGGGCCATGAGGGTCCTCATCGGGTCGGTCGTGACTGGGTCCGCACCGGGTCGGAGAAGACGGTCCGGGGACGAACAACTTGCAGGCGCCTTGCGACCCCCGGCAGGCCACGTCGCCCGCTCGCCAGGCTGGCATCCTCGTTCCGCGCACAAAACGGGTTCAGTCGTCCTCCGTCGGGGACTCCTCCGAGTCCCCGACCAAGTCAAGCCTC
>JAFANO010000312.1 GCA_019232645.1 Planctomycetaceae bacterium
TTGGCACAAGTCATTATCGGAGACGTGCTTGAGCCGGCCATCCCCTGCCACCCCTACAGCCCGATAATTTGGGAAGTACTGAGATTGGGATCGTGCCGTTCGCCGAGTTGGGAGCCAACTCGTCTTCATCGAGCGGGCCCGAAGTCGATTTCTTCCTGTTCCCGCCGAACGATCCTCGGATTGGCTCCGGTAAACGTGCTACAGTCTCGGAATTGTCTTGATTTTCGTCGTCCGCGCGATTCGAGTAGGTCTTCGGACCAACTGGATGAGGCGATCCAGCGGTTCGGAGAGTGCTCATGTCAACGACCGTCGCCTGAAGGCGACGGCTTGAGGACCTCGGTCTTCAAGCCCGTGTTGACCAGGCTCAGGGCTAGATCCGGGTAGTCGCCCGTATGCCCCCCGTTGATTCGGTCACGACACCCTGGGATGCGTTGCCAGTCCCGGGCCCTGTCGTCCGGCATTAAAAGGTCGAGGGTCTAGATGGGTGTGCCGGGCATGACAAGCTGTCCCAACATTGCCGAGGCGAACGTGACCACCGCGAGGTGCGTGTCCCGTGAGGGACAATTCATTCATCCGTTATTCCGCCGGGCTCGTCGGGAGACATCCCGGTCTTCTTCTCTCCATTCCTGTCCTCTTGAGGGGCGGCGATCCCCCGTCGCCTTCAGGCGACGGTCCTCTCGCCGAATCCTTATGGAACCGCGGCGCCGAAAATTCGACGCCGCAAGCGTGGCAATCATGCCTAGAAGTTACGCAGTTGGTATTCTGGACAAGTTGTCGGAGCCGAAAAATGCCTGATTTTGGGCTCAATAGATTACCCAGGGTCCCAACTGCGTAACTCCTCATGCCGACTCAGAGAGGAAATTCCGGTTCAGGGGTGACGTGACAGCTTGCCCAAGCCAAGACAGAACGATCGAAGGATGGCGAGAATGATCACGAGGCGTAATTTCCTAGGCACAACAGCGATCATCGGGGCCGCCGGGACAGCGATCCTGGGCGGGCAGGAATCCAAGCCCGTCGGGAACTCGGCGGCGGGCGGGGCTCCCGAGAGCACCGTCGCGAACTCGGCGGCGGGCGGGGCTCGCGGGAGCACCGTCGGCACCTACCTGGCGACCCGGCTGGAGCAGGCGGGGGTCCGCGATTATTTCGTCGTGCCCGGCGACTTCAACCTCATCCTCCTCGACCAGATCCTCGAGAATCCGCGCCTGAGGATGATCGGTTGCTGCAACGAGCTGAACGCCGGGTACGCCGCCGACGGATACGCGCGTTCGAATGGTGTCGCGGCGATGGTCGTCACCTACAGCGTCGGCGGGCTGAGCGCCCTGAACGCCGTGACGTGCGCGTACTCCGAGGATTTACCGGTCATCGTCGTTGTGGGCGGGATCAACAGCGACTCGGAGTGGCAGGACAAGATCATCCACCACGCCCTGGGCGAGGTGCGATACGACTATCAGCGGGAGATCTATGCACATGTCACAGCCGGAGCCTTCTCGGTGCGGCACGCGGCCGACGCCCCGGCGGTGATCGACGGGGCGATCGACCTGGCGTTGCGACGTCGGAAGCCGGTGATGCTGGAGATCGCCTGCAACCTCGCTTCGATGCCGGTCCCGCCGCCGCGTCCCCGGCGCTTCGACGCGGCGCCAGCGAGCGACTCCGCCGCCCTGGCCGACGCCGTGGACCACGCCGCCAAGTTGCTGAACAAAGCATCGCGACCGGTGCTCGTGGCCGGGTCGAAGCTCCGCCCGCCGGCATCGCGCGAGGCGTTCCTCAAGCTGGCCGACGCCGCCGGCTACGCCGTCGCCTCCGTCCCGGCCGCCAAGGGGATGTTCCCCGAGACCCACCCCGCCTACGCCGGGATTTACTGGGGCCCCGTCAGTTGGCCGGGCGTCGCCTCGGTCGTCGAGTCGGCCGACGCCTACCTCTTCGCCGGAGCCCTGCTGTCGGATTACGCCACGACCGGCTATACCGCGATGATCGACCCGAAAAAGCTACTGCTGGCCCTGCCCGGCGAAGTCCGCCTGCCGGGAGCGACCTACGCGGGCGTCCAGCTCGCCGATTTCCTCGGAGCGTTGGCGGGCATGGTCCGGCGCAACGACGCCTCGCTCGTGGAGTTCGCCCGCGGCCGGATGAAGGATGAGTCGCCCGCCGTCGCGCCGGGGGACACACTCACCATCGCCGAGGTCTCGCGCCAGATCCACGACTCCCTCGGCAAGGACACGGCGCTCTTGGTCGAGACCGGCGACTCGTGGTTCCACGGCCTGCGGATGCGCCTGCCCGAAGGCTGCCGCTTCGAGATCCAGTTCCAGGCCGGCTCGATCGGTTGGTCGGTCCCCGCCACGCTCGGCTACGAGCTGGGCTTCACGACCCCGACGCGGGTGATCGCGATGATCGGCGACGGGTCGTTCCAAGTGACCGCGCAGGAGGTTTCGACGATGATCCGCCACGGCACGCGGCCGATCATCATCCTGGTCAACAACCGCGGCTACATCATCGAGGACGCAATCCATCAGGGCCCGTACAACAAGATCAAGAACTGGGACTACGCGGGCCTCATGGAGGTCTGGACCAACGGCGAGGGCAAGGGCCTGGGCCTCCACGCCAAGACCGTCGGCGAGCTGACGGCGGCCTTAGCCAGAGCGACGACCCACGACGGGCCGTGCATGATCGAGGTGGCCATCGATCCGCAGGATTGCAGCCCCGACATGCGCGAGTGGGGCACCCGGGTCGCGGAGGCCAACGGCAAGCCCCCCCGGTCATGAGCCGCGGGTCGACCGGGCCAGGGATGGACGCCGAGCCAGGCGGGGACCGACTTCGCGCCGGCATCGAGAGATTTCCATGCGGGACCCACATGCCGTAAAGTGGGTTGAACCCCGGCCTGGGAGGCCCTCCCGGCGCGGACTCCTCCTTCCATGTGAGGGCCCTCATGACCGGCCCGGCCGACCTCTTAGAGGGTGACGGATGGACATCAAATCGGTCCTGTCGGGCACCATCGGTGCCGATGCCTTCGAGGTGCCGTTCGACGGGCACCTCTTGCTCGAGCGCCCCTTGTTGAACAAGGGGACCGCGTTCACGAGGGAGGAACGACGCACGTTCGGCCTGCTCGGCCTGCTGCCGCCGGCCGAAGAGACGCTGGAGGAGCAGGCCGCTCGCGCGTACGAGGCTTACAGTGCGAAGCGAACCGACCTCGGGCGGCACATCTCCCTGCGCCAGCTCCAGGACACGAACGAGACCTTGTTCTACAGGCTCCTGCTCGACCACCTGGCCGAGATGATGCCGATCGTTTACACGCCGACGGTCGGCCTCGCCTGCTAGCAGTTCAGCCACATTTTCCGCCGCCCGCGCGGCCTGTTCCTCGCCTACCCGGAGCGCGACGACTTCGATGAGATCCTGGGGAATGCCGCCTCGCCGCAGGTCGAGGTCATCGTCGTCACCGACGGCGAGCGCATCCTCGGGCTGGGGGACCAGGGCGCCGGGGGCATGGGCATCCCGATCGGCAAGCTCTCGCTCTACACGGCGTGCGGTGGCATCCACCCGGCCACGACGCTGCCGATCCTCCTCGACGTCGGCACGAACAACCGGGAGCGGCTCGACGACCCGCTCTACGTCGGCTGGCGGCACGAACGGATCATCGGGGACGAGTATGATGCCCTTATCGACGCCTTCGTCGGCGCGGTGATGAGGAAGTTCCCCGGTGTCCTGCTCCAGTGGGAAGACTTCGCCCAGGCGCATGCCAGCCCCATCCTCGACCGCTACCGCGACCGGCTCTGCACCTTCAACGACGACATCCAGGGCACCGCGGCGGTCACGACCGGCACCTTGCTGGCGGCGGTGGCCGTCGCCGGCGGGCGGCTCCGCGACCAGCAGGTCG
>JAFANO010000319.1 GCA_019232645.1 Planctomycetaceae bacterium
GTACGCGTCTTACGAACCCCATCTTGCACGCCTTGGTACGATCTCCTTGACCCACTCCGACCTCACCAAGGAGATCCACCATGCCGGCCAAGCCACGCCGCCCTCGCGATCCCGCCAAGGAAAAACACTGGCGGGGGATCATCCAACGCCACCAGAGGAGCGGCCTGTCCGTTCACGCCTTCTGCGAGAGGGAGGGGCTGAAGGACGGCAACTTCCTCTGGTGGCGACGTGAGTTGAACCGGCGCGACCGAGAGAAGACGACCGCTCGCCCAATCTCATCGGACAAGGCATCCCCCCAGCCCTCGGTGTCTCCCGTCTTCCTCCCCGTGCGAGTCGTCGATGCGGGCGTCGAAGCTGCCCGGCAGACCACGCCAATCGAGATCCTCCTGCCCTACGGCCCGATCGTGCGGGTCCCCGTCGGATTCGATCCCTGGACCCTCGGTGAGATCCTGGCCGTGCTGGAGGGCCGCCGATGCTGAGCTGGCCCCCCACCGTGCGGATCTTCCTCTGTTCCGACGCGGCCGATATGCGCAAAGGCTTCGACTCGCTCGCCCACCTCGTCGAATCGACGCTGGCGCTCGATCCACTCTCGGGGCACCTGTTCGTCTTCCGCAGTCGGCGCGGCGATCGGATCAAGATTCTCTACTGGGACAAGGACGGATACGCGATGTGGTACAAACGACTGGAGAAGGGTTCGTTCCGCTTTCCGGCCGCGCCCGCGACTGCGGAGACCACGGGCGTGGAGATCAAGGCGGCGGATCTGATGATGCTCCTCGACGGGATCGATCTCGACAGCGCACGGCGGCAACCACGTTATTCCCGAGAAACTGCAGAAAAACCGCGATGAAGGCCCTTTTCGAAGCCAGTCGCGCGGCTACAATTCTGGCATGTGCGAATCCGCCGCGCCCCTGCCCAACGACCTGAACCTCTGCCACGAGATGATCCGCCAGCAGGCCGCCGCCATTGAGGAGGCCCAGCGGCGGATCGAGCAGCTGGAGCATCAGGTCGAGCAGCTGCTCCGTCGCCAGTATGGTCCCCGGCGGGAGAGCGTCGATCCCAACCAGCTCCGCCTGTTCACCGACGACGCGTCCGACGACGTGGCCGAGGATGCCCCGGGGGAGTCCTCGGAGGCGGAGGACGTGGCGCCCAAGCGGCGGTGGCGGCGACGCGGGCGTCAGAGGCTGCCCGAGAATCTGCCCCGGCAGCGGATCGAATACGAACTGTCCGCCGAGGAGTTACCCTGCCCGGACTGCGGCCACGTGCGCGTAAAGATCGGCGAGGAGGTCAGCGAGCAGCTGGAGTACGTCCCTGCCTCGATGCACGTCCTCCGGCATGTCCGGTTCCGCTACGCCTGTCGGGCCTGCCAGGAGCATGTCGCGATCGCGGACAAGCCGCCGCAGCCGATCGACAAGGGGCTGCCCGGCCCGGGGCTCCTGGCCCAGACGATCACGAGCAAGTATTCCGACCATCTCCCGCTCTACCGGCTCGAAGACATCTTCGCGCGCCACGGGGTGGAGCTGTCGCGGGCCACGCTCTGCGGCTGGATGGCTGCGAGTGCCGAATTGCTTACGCCACTGTTCGACCTGATGGTCAAGCGGGTGTTGCTTTCGATCGTCATTCACACCGACGATACCCGGGTGCCGGTGTGGGACCCAACGCTCCCGCAGACCCGCACCGGGCGGTTCTGGGTCTCCATCGGGGACGTCCGCCATCCTTACGTGGTCTACGACTCCACGCCGCGTCGGACGCGGGACGGTCCGGAACAGTTCCTCAAGGGGTTCCGGGGTTACCTCCAGGCCGACGCGTTCTCCGGCTACGATCGGATGTGCGCCGGTCCGGACGTGATCGAGGTCGCTTGCTGGGCTCACGTGCGGAGGATGTTCTTCGAAGCGCGGACCTCCGCGCCCGTGCTGGCGCACGCGGCGCTGGCGCGCATCCGCCAGCTCTACGCGGTCGAAGGCGCCGCTGAGGGGCTTTCGGCCGAGGGCCGTCGCGCCCTGCGCCAGCGGGAGGCGGTCCCGCTGCTGACGGCCTTCGAGGAGTGGTTGACCGAGCAGGGCCGCCACGTGCTGCCCAAGAGCCCGATCGGCCAGGCGATCGCCTACACGCAGTCGAACTGGGCGGCGCTCTGTCGCTACCCCGAGCACGGGGAGCTGAGCATCGACAATAATCTCGCCGAGAGGATGCTCCGCGCCCAGGCGATCGGACGACGCAACTGGACATTCCTCGGCAGCGACCGTGGTGGTCGGACGGCAGCCATTCTGTACTCCATGACCGGCAGTTGCAAGCACCACGACATCGATCCGTTCGCCTACCTCACTGACATCCTCCGTCGCCTCCCTTCCCATCCCGCACAGCAGCTCGACGAACTGCTTCCCGACGTCTGGTTCACGTCGCACCCCTCGGCGCGGCGCAAGAAGGCCGCGTGAATCGGCTGCTGGGGAAGTGACCGTTCCGGACGTCAGCGTCGATCCGCTCACAATGAGGGTCGTCTTCGGGGCGGTCGGCCGGATCATCGCCGAGGGGGCGTGGCCTGCGCACCCGGCTCGGATAGAATGGGCAATGAGGCCTACGATCCTGAGAGCCGAGGGTCCGATGAACACCTCCAAGCCTGACCAGACAATCGACCAGCTTTTCGAGCAGTTTCTGGACGATCAGGAAGCCAGGCTCAGCCCGAAGACCTTCGACAAGTACGAAGGGATCATCCACCTCTACCGGTCGTACCTGGAGAGCTACTGGCCCGGTCACTCGGGGAAAGACTACGAGGCGATCACCCAGGCCAAGGGGACCTATTGCGGCACCTTCGGGGCCGAGGATATCACCTCCGGGTTCTCCGAGTTCCTCGGCTACTTCATGCCCCGCAAGGTCATCGCCGGCAACGAGACCATGAAGGCCGCCGGAACGGTCGTCAAGAAGCTCGCCAAGTGGCTGGTCGAGAAGGGTTACACCGAGAACGACGAATCGGTCCGGGAACTGGTGGGCACGACCGCGCGCGACCTGCCGGCCAGCCAGAAGCTCCTCGACGACCTGGATGACTGGCTCTCCGCGACCGGCCCGGTCAAGTCCGGCAAGGAGATCGAAGGCCATTTCCTCATCCAGCGGGTCGGACCGCGGCAGATCTGGCTGGAGTCGCTGATCTCCGGCGAATCGGAGATCGGCCCGATCCCGGTCCCTGCACACGTCGCCAGGGCGTGCAAGGTCGGCTGGGACGTCGGCGGTGTGGTCGCCAGGACCAGTAAGGGCTGGCGGCTGGTCGAGGTCTGGAACATCGCGCCATAAGGGTCGTGTCGGACGAGGAGGGGGCACGCGCCACATGGCCAGGAAGAAATCGGCAGCATGGGCCGATCAGCCTCGACCCTCCCGGGCCCTCCGCGCGCTGCGGGAGGCCTTCGGCCTAGATGATGAGGATTGGCAGGCATTCCTGAGGCATGCGCGCCAGGGCTTCGCCGATTACGAGCAGGTGCATTGGATGGCCCCGAAGTCGACACTCCGGCTCCGCGACGTGCCTGCCGAGTGGTTCGAAGATCCCGAGGCCCTGGGCTACGTCGCCGTTCGCGTCCTCACCGAGGGTGAAACGGGGCTGCTCACCCCGGTCGCCCGCCACCTGTTGCGGGTGTGCGACCCCGAGCCCGGCAGCTTCCACGGCCCGCCGGGGATCGGGCTGGCGTGGCTGCACCTGGCCCGTCAGGGACTGGACCCGCCCATCGCACCGGACAGCCTGATCCACCTGGCTCTACACATTCCCAAGGACTTCTTCCACGCGGTCACTGAGGCCGACCTGCTGCCCCTGGGCCGCCTGATCCTGGAGGGCCGTGGGGCGATCGCGGCGTGGGACCTGCATGCCCTGCTCGCCGCCGTCGATCGCGCCCGCATCTCTGTACGCGCCCCCTTCCGCCTGTTCCACGACCTGATGGCGGAAGACTGGATTGCCAGGGAGGTGAAGCGGGAGTTCTGCCGGGGTCTACTGGCGTGTCCACCCGAGGCGCGGAGGCTCAAGCAGCGCGCCGAAGCCCTCCACGCCTCGATCCATGCCGATCCCGAGCGTGTGCTTCAATACCCGATGGTATGGCTGGAGTTGATCCGTCTGGACCTGCGGCGGCGGCTCCCGGGGCTGCAACGGCACGCGGTGCGCGCTTTGGTCGAGGACATCGGCGAGCCGCTCCGCGACGTCCTCGCGGAGTTCTTCCTGCGGCCCGACCGCGACCCGCAGGGTGCCGATGCCGTGACGCAGGGCGCCCTGGACCTGGTCCGGCACCACGCCGAGGAGTTGGGCCCGGATGACGTGCGGTCCCTGCTACGCAAGGCCATCAAGCGCGGGTCGGCCATCGTGCGCCAGGCCGCGTACCGGGTCGGCGCGGAGCGGTTCGGGTCCGTCTTCGCCCGCCCGGCCCTCCGGGACAACGCCCGGGTGGTCCGCGACTGGGCCAACAAGCTGCTCATGCGCGACACGGTCAAGCCAGGCCGCAAGGCCAACCTCCGGCGGCGCTCCTCTCCCTCGCGGGACGAGTGAGCCGGGAGCCTCGACGATGGGCCAGAAGCGTCTCCCCGAATCCCTCCAGCGATTCGTCGCGCGACAGACGACCAGGCCGGTCACGGACCTCGGGGACGGCGACGCGATGGAGCCGCGTTCCCCCTACGGCAGTTACTGGTACCGGGCCGTCGCCTGCATCCTCCTCTCGGGGCGTATCCAGGCCAAGCACGACGGCGCGCCGAACATGACCGAAGTGAACCGCGTGGGCAAGGAGGCGAACTTCAACCAGCACCTCACTGGGCGGATCGGGACGTTCCTCGTCGCGTCGGACGTGATCCGGTTCGATCGCCAGGGCCGGTACGAGGCGGGACCGAACCTCGCCGCGTTCTGGGACCATGACGACGAGCGGCTGCCGGCGATCACGCGGCAGGCCGTTGCGCGCCTCGTCGGGTACCAGACCGGCCACCCGTTCTGGCATCCCAAGGCCCCTGAGGATTGGGGCCTGATCGAGTTCCTGTCGCTCTTCTTCACATGCTTCCGCGGGCGGGCGCTGGTCGAGTCTGAGGTGGGCCAGGTGCTCCACGACTTCACCCGGCTGTCCCAGGACGACTTGGTCCAGGCGGCTGAAGGGCTCGGGCTGGAGGTGGACAGCGTCGATGTCGCAGGATGGCGACTGAAACTCGATGGCCGGGGCCAGAAGGCCCTGGTTGCCGCTCTCTACTCCTCCGAGTGGGCCTATTACGCCGAACACGAGACGACCGGCTGGTGGTTCGCCAGCCCGACCGGCCTGGCGATGCTGGGGCTCGGACCACAACCCCCTGCGCCGGACCTGGCGACGGTGTTCCAGGTGCAGCCCGACCTGTCGGTGTTCGCGGGGGCCGGGCTAAGCTGGGAGACGCTGGTGCCCCTGTTTCGACACGCCACGATCCGGCGGATCGACCAGGTCTACGAGTTCCGGCTCGATCGCAAGCGGCTGGCCGGGTCGCCCGCGGGCAGCGCCCCGGGTGAGGAACTGCGTGAGGCGCTCCGGGCGCTGGAGCCGCTGCCCTCGTCCGTCGCGGACCTGCTGGGAACGAAGTCGAAAGTGGGCGGCAAGGTGGGCATCCGCTGGTGCAGCGCGCTGGTCAAGCCGGAGGATCCAGAGGTCCTGGCCGCGATCCGCGAGCACCCGCAGCTCAAGGGTTACCTGGAACCGGGCGCCCCGCCCGGCTACCTGCTGATCAAGAGCCGCTCGAACCCCGACAACTTCGTCCGGCGGTGCCAGGACCTGGGCTTCGCCGTGCACACGTTGTGAGCTGCGTTCAGGTCAGGTGAAGGCCCCGGGCCGTGCCGCGAAGCCGCTACAGGCCCCCAGGCACGCCCGCAGCCAGACAATCTCGTCCTGCCCCGTCAGGCCGGTGAGTCGCCCCAGCGCCAGCGCGGCGTCGATCACCGGCAGCTTCGACATGGCGTCGCTCCCTTTGAGCTGCACGGCGCGGCCCTGGGTGCTGCGGAGGGCCTCGTCCAGCAGGCCGCGGGTGAACACCTTGGGATCGTCCCATCCGAGGTCGCCACCCGAGACCGTGCCGGTCCCCGTCGCCCGGTCGAAGGTGAAGACGAACTGCTCACCGTAGCGGTTCTCGAAGTAGCCGTAGTACAGCCCGGGGTTGTCGGTGTTGCGCAGGCGAGGCGGGGCGCCACATCGCTCGTGGTGCGTGTTATGCGCGGTGAAGACAAGCCCGGCTTCGCCGGGGTCCTGGTCCTTGGGCTTCACCATCGCGGTCCGCCCTGTTCGGGAGATTGAGGCGTTCCTCGGTGCGTTACGCCCGGGCCGGCGGCCCCGAACCGCCGGGCCTTTCATTCTCTCCGCCCGGGACTCGACGGTACACCCTATTCGGGCGATTGACCCAGAAATGGTCGCCAAGCCGACGGGAGGGTCGCTGCCTTTGGACGGGGCGTGGTCCGTAATACGCTTACGTTGACCATGGCCCAGTCCCAAGGGAGGTGGCGAACGTGTCCTCACGACAGGTCCACCACGCGGGTCGTTTGACGCCCCTCGCGGATCGGAGGGACAACCGGATCC
>JAFANO010000482.1 GCA_019232645.1 Planctomycetaceae bacterium
GGCCCAGCAGCGCGTGACGAAAGGCCTCCAGCTCCTCGTGTCTCAAAACGCTGGCCATTGAATCTCCCACCCCGTGCTAGCGGCTGATGGCGTGGAAGGAACCGGGCATGTTAGACCCACTGCCCTTTCCTGTCAATCCAAACTCCAGGCGCGATCCCCAATCGACCCGCCCCAACGTCACCGGCCTGAATCTACCAGACTACATCGGTCGACCCTCCGAAAGCCACCCCGAAATAAATTGAAAGCCACCCCGAAATAAATTGGGTTCATCCGAATGAAGCGCGCCCGTGGAGGATCTGGCCGAAACGAGGGATGAAGGGGGCGGGACCAGGGGCCCCAGCTCCCGCCCCCAGGCCCCCACCCCCCTGCCCTCTTCTCTGTTGCCGGGCCGCTCCGATCGCGCGGGCGCGGGCGTGAGCGGAACTCCGGAGGCTGACCATGATGACATGCATGAATGATTGATGACGGGTATGAAACAGGGCGGCGCGCCTCCCCCGGATGAGCCTAATTAGGTTCATCCGGATGAACCTTATTTTCTCCCCGCGAAAATCGGCGCTGAATGACGCGGGCCTGGCACTCGGCGCTCAGGCCGGGCCAGACCTGCGCCGGCGAGGTCGAACGCTCATCCGGTGTGACTGGGACGCTCATGAGAACATCTCCCAAGATCAGAGGCCCGTGAGTTCGGGCCGCTGGGGCGATGCTACCGCGAGTCGTGGGGTGCCGGCCGGGTGGGATCGCCGTCGGCGGAGCCGGACGGCGCTCGCTGGGCGATGCGATCGAGGAGCCGGAGGGCCCGCCGCAAGCCCTCGAGGTCGAGCAGATCCTCGGCGGAAGGAGGGGGCAAGCCCTCGAGCGGGGGGACGTCGTCGGTGCTGCTCAGCGCGATGGCGGCATGTCGTCCATCCGGGAGCCGGACGGTGAGGTCGGGATCACTCCCGCGGCGCAGGCGAAGGACCTCGACGCGCTGGCCGCGGAGGAGGTGATGCGGATGGGTGATGATGACGAATCCCGAAGGCGGGAGGGATGAGGGGATAGTCCGCTTGGGGCATCCCCACGTTTTGAGAGACGTTCCTCCCCACGGACTACCGAGGCGCGACGCGTCGCCCGTCGCGTGCGCTACTCCAGGCCGAGCCTCGCGAGCACGGCGGGGGTCTTCCGGAGGTCGGCAACGAACTCCGAGGTGCCGACCCAGTCGCCCCGGGGCTGGCGGTGGCCGACGGCCAGGGCGCGGAGGCCCGCGGCGCGGGCGGCGGCCAGGCCGGTGGCGGAGTCCTCCAGCGCGACCGCCTCGCCGGGGGGGACGTCCAGCCGCTGCAGCGCCAGCCGGTAGCATTCCGGGTCGGGCTTGACCGCCCGGACGTCCTGCTTGCCCACGATCACCCCGAACGCCTCGGCCAGGCCCGAGGTCCGGAGCACGACCTCGATGTTCTCGCGCCAGGTGGTCGAGACGACCGCCAGCCGGGCTCGTCCCCGGGCCGCGCGGATCAGTTCGACCACGCCCGGATAGACGCCGGGCGAGTCGGCGAGCAGGGCCACGGTCAGCTCCTGCTTGCGGCGGACCCAGCCCTCGACGTCGCCCCCGTCGATCGCCCGCTCGGCGAACACCTCGGCCAGGAAGGCGCGATCATCCACCTCGACGGCCCGCGCGCACGACTCGTCCGACATCTCCCACCCCAGCGCGGCGAGCGTCCGCTGCCAGGCGGCGATGTGGATGTTCTCGGTGTCGGCGATCACGCCGTCGAAGTCGAACAGGATCGCTCGGGGCGGGTTCACGGGCGCCAGACTCGCGGAGGGAGCATGGGATTTCAAGATGACCAATTATCCCCAGCCGCGTTCAGACCGTCAAATCGTTGACTTCCCTGCCGGCGGCCCCTATGGTTGCGGCTCTCCCGATCCCGTCATCACCCGATTGCGCCCCGCGGCGGGCCGATCGGCGGTCCGCCTGGAGAACCCGGCATGGCCCGTCCCGTCACCCTGTTCACCGGCCAGTGGGCCGACCTGACCCTGGAAGTCATCTGCCGGAAGGCGAGCCAGTGGGGCTACGACGGCCTCGAGCTGGCGTGCTGGGGCGACCATTTCAACGTGCAGCAGGCGCTCACGGACGACAACTACTGCCGGGAGCGGCACGACCTGCTCGGCCGCTACGGCCTGAAGTGCTGGGCGATCTCGAACCACTTGACCGGACAGCTCGTGCTCGACCTGAACGACTCCCGGACCGACGACTGGGTCCCCGAGCACGCCCGGGGCGACCCCGAGAAGAAGCGCGCATGGGCGATCCGGGAGATGAA
>JAFANO010000603.1 GCA_019232645.1 Planctomycetaceae bacterium
GCTCGAGCAGTCGGGAGAAGCAGCCGAGGATGTCGGGGTTCTTGCCTCCGGCCGTGAGCACCAGGACGCCCAGATCTCGCAGGTTGAGGGGGCTGAGCGTGGCATCGAGTGGCGTGACGGGCTTGGCGATCTGCCCGGTGCAGCTCTGATGGAGGTAGGCGGCGAACGATGCCGTGGTGAACGACCCCCCCGAGCCGACGGCGAGCAAGGGCAGGCCGCGATTCCGGTCCAGGCACTCCGCGAGCGCAGCGACATCGGCCCCGAGGCACCACGAGTAGGTCCTCGGCAACTCGTCCAGTTCGTTCGAATAGGGCTTACCCACTGTAGGCCTCGGGGAGGTTATGGATCGCGCACCGCTCCTGAGAGATGTGGGATGTGCAACGCCACAGCTCGTCGACCGCCTCATCGAGGATCAGGGCCGCGACCTGCATCGGGCTGGCCCTCCTTTCGGTGGAACGCGCCATCTCGGCCAGGCAGCGGGGCTTCCTGATGGTCTCCTCGCTCATCGGGACCTTGGACGCTGGACCCATGAGGCATCGGTAGGGCGACCGTGGCGCCGGCCGAGGCCGGGGGTGAGGCGCGCCTGGAGCGACTCGATCAATCTACCAAGACTTCTGTTAATTATTTCAGAGGAAGCACTTGCGACACGGAACCCTTCCGGACACGGATGGGAAGGCCCGTTCGATGAAATTGCAGGAAAGAGCCAACATCCGGCATAGCGTAGGGATTTTCTGCCCAAAAAGTCAATACGTTTGTTCAGCATTTGCCGGGGCCGGTTACACTGGCTTGTGCGAGGCACCGGGCAGACGTGCGCGAGCCCCCGTTCACCCGGGGGGTCTTGCAGGGGAGAGCGTTGGCGGTCGCTCCCTCGGCCGGGCCCCTTGCAGCCGGCCTCGTTACAGCGGGACAGGTGCGGTCCCTGACTGCCCCGGATTTGGGCCGAGCATCTCCCGCGCAACTCGGAGTGCGACCCAATGAACTGGCTCTGTCTTTTCTGCGTCGAGGCGGCGAACCGCGTGTGGCTCTTCTACGGATACGCGACCCCGGCGGTTGACGGGAACCCCGGGAGCTGGGTTATCCGGCCCATCGACAGGTTCAACGGGGGGATCCGCCTCCTGCAATGCAATAGGTTCATCGATGACCCAACTCTCGGCGGGTTCACCGGTGGCCTGACCTCCCCGCAGACCCTGATCGAGGGACCTCGAGGCCAGAGCCTGCGGCCGAGGGGGCGCTTTGGGCATGGCGGTCTCCGGGGCTGACACCCATTACAAAGGACTGGTGTGGCGCACCCCGGCGCGCGTGCCGATCCTACGCCCGGCGGAGCGGCCCGCTTCCGAGATCAACGAGGACCTCTGCATGGACAGGGAGTACGACTCCCCCGATGTGCGTACAGATCGTCCAGGGGTGGGGCAACCCGGCTCAGGTCCGGACGCGGGGCGAGGAGGAGCACCAGGCGCAAACGATCCCCGGATCCCGTGCCCGGCGGTGGATCGTGGAGCGGACGCATTCCCGGCTCAGTCGCTCCCGCCGGTTGTTGATTCGTTGGGAGAAGGAGCCGGAGAACTCCTTGGGGTCCTCTCACTTTGCCTGTGCATGGATTACGCTCCATGCATGCGGGGTCTTTGGATGGGCTAAAAAGTGGCGTGGCTTTCGGCGGGTTCAGGCTGGTCAAGGGAACCGCGGTTCATCCGGCTCGTGCCGACCGCTCGCCCCGCTCCCGACTCGCTGCGCCTGTTGATGGTGGTGATCCGCGGAGGACGCCAGGGACCAGGACTCCTCGGCCCCACGCATCCGGCCGAGGACGATCAGGGCCAGCATCAGCGCGATGGCGGCAATCGCGGCGGCCTCCCAGAAGGGGGCGGACGGGCCGCCGCTCTTGAACAGGAGGTTGGCGATCAGGTAGTTGGTCATTCGGGCGAGGGTCTGCGCCGAGGAGAGGGTGCCGAAGACCGCGCCCTGCTCGCCGGGTGGGGTGATCCGCGAGAGGAGGCCGGAGGTGGTCGGGTTGGCCAGGCCGTGGCCGATCCCGACAACCAGGGTGGTGGCCAGCAGCGTCGGGCCGCCGGCGACCAGCGCCAGCCCCGCCAGGCCCAGCGCCAGCAGCGTGGTCCCGGCGACGATCAGCCTCGGCTCGCCGAACCGGGGGACGAGCCGGCGGATCATCCCACCCTGGACGAAGGCGCTGACAAACCCCAGGAAGGCGAAGGCGAAGGCCGCGCGTTTGGTCTCCCAGTGCAGGCGGTCGCGGAGGAACAGGCTGAACGTCCCTTCCAGGCCCGCGAAGGCCAGGACGATCAGCGAGGAGACGGCCACGAGCAGGCCGACCCGCGGCAGCGTCATGGTGTCGACGAGCCCTCGCCAACTCAGGACCCGGGCGGCCCGACGGGAGTCCTCGTCGGCCGGGAGCGACTCGGGCAACCGGGTCAGCACGAGCACCCAGGCGACCGTCGAGAAGCCGGCGGCGACCAGGAACGGCAGCCGGAGCTGCCACGACGGCGCCACGGGCAGCTCCAGCAGGACGCCCCCCAGCAAGGGCCCGAGCACGAACCCCACACCGAACGCCATCCCGATCAGGCCGAGGCCCCGCGCGCGGTTCTTGGGTGTCGTCACGTCGGCCACGTACGCCTGGGCGACCAGGATGTTTCCCCCCGAGGCGCCGTCGAGCATCCGCGCCAGCAGCATCACGGTGAAGTCGCGCGACAGGCCGAGCACCAGGAACGACAGCGCCGTGCCCGCCTGGCTGACGATCAGCAAGGGCCGGCGGCCGTGGCGGTCGCTGAGCCGGCCGAGGATCGGGCCCGCTACGAGCTGGCACATCGGATAGGCCGCGAACAGCATGCCGATCTGCCCCGCGCTCAATCCATACGCGCGGGCGAAGGGGGCGAGCAGGGGCATCACGATGCTGAAGCCCAGCACATCCACCAGCACGATCGAGATGACGACCCCCAGCGGCGACATCGGCGCGGCCCTCCCCGGTCGGATCAGATCGGTTCCAGGCGGTGTCCGGGCGCGGCGGCCGGCTCGGGGCCGGGACCGTACCGCGCCTCGCGGAGCCGGTCAGCCTGCGCCTTGACCTCCAGCAACAGCCGCGCCTGGGCCACGATCACCGCGTATTCGGCGACGAACGCGCCGAGGTTGAACGCCACGGCCAGCGCCGCCATCCCGAGGTGCCAGAGCGAGTTGAAGTCCTTCCGCGTGTCCGACGCCGCGCCCAGCCACGCCGCCACCGCGATCAGCGCCATGCCCCAGAACTCGAACCGGAACGCCTTCCGCTTGTTCTTCTTCGCCTGGTCGTTGAGCCACTCGGGCAACTGGTAGACCCGGACGACCTCCTTGGCCCACTTGCCCGTGGCGAGGAAGTAGGTGTAAACGATCGAGTGGACCGCGAGGGTCGCCATCGTCGTCAGCAATGCGAATAAGAGGTGCACGCCGTGCCAGACCATGTGCGGCCCGCGCGGCTCGGTCGAGGCGAACAGCCCCAGCACGAAGCTGGCCAAGAGCAACGAACCATCCGTCACGGCGAGGACCAGGAAATAGCGCAGCATGGACGCACTCGGCGGACAAAGACCCGAACCTCCCCCACCAGGACGTGGACGTGGGGGGGCGAGATCACTCCCTCTTCTAGCGAGAGGGGGGGTGGGGCGATGGCCCCCAGCCCGCGAGTATCTAAGGTACGCGAACACGGCCATCCTTGGCAACGCGCCCCGGCGCGTTACAATCCGAACTCTCGTCCGCCCCGAAGGTCGAGGACCCGATGCCGACGCCGGAGCCCGCCCCGTGAACGACGCCTGGATCGCCGACCGGATGAGATTGATCGAAGCCTCGGGCATCCGCACGGCATTCGACATGTCGAAGACGATGAAGGACCCGATCAACCTCTCGATCGGCCTGCCCGACTTCGACGTCGTCGAGACGGTCAAGGCCGCCGCGATCGAGGCGATCCGGGTCGGGCACAACGCCTACACGGTCACGCAGGGCATCCCCGAGCTCCGGGGCAAGCTCCAGGCCGCCGTCGACGCCGAGTTCCGCCACGCCGACCGCCAGGTCCTGATCACGTCGGGGACCTCGGGCGGGCTGCTCCTGGGGCTCTGCTGCGCGGTCAATCCGGGTGACGAGGTCATCATCTTCGACCCGTACTTCGTCATGTACGGCAACCTGGTGGCGCTGGCCGGCGGGACGACGGTGCTGGTGGAAACCTATCCCGACTTCCGGATCAACCCGGCGCGCGTCGCCGCCGCGATGACCTCGCGGACCAAGTGCGTCGTGGTCAACTCGCCGGCCAACCCGACCGGCGCGGTCGCCTCGGCCGACGAGGTGAGGCGCCTGGCCGAGCTCTGCCGCGAGCGGGGCGTCCTGCTGATCAGCGACGAGGTCTATCGCGCCTTCTGCTACGACCACCCGTTCGCCACCCCCGCCACCTGGAACGACGAGGTCCTGGTCGTCGACGGCTTCAGCAAGGCCCACGGCATGACCGGTTGGCGGCTCGGCTTCGCCCACGGCCCGGGCCGGCTGATCCAGGAGATGGCCAAGCTTCAACAGTTCAGCTTCGTCTGCGCCCCGAGCCTCGTCCAGTACGCCGGGGTCGTCGCGCTCGACCAGGACCTCACGGCCCAGGTCGACGCCTACCGCCGCAAGCGCGACATGGTCGTCGAGGCCCTGGCCGACGACTTCGAGCTCGCCGCGCCCGCAGGCGCCTTCTACGCCTTCCCCCGCGCCCCCTGGGGCACCGGCACCGAGTTCGTCGCCGAGGCGATCCGCCACAACCTGCTCATCATCCCCGGCAACGTCTTCAGCCGCCGCGACACCCACTTCCGGATCTCGTACGCCGTCGACGACGCGACGCTGCGCCGAGGGCTCGACATCCTGCGCGACCTGGCGCGCTGATCAGGCCGCGCCGCCGCCCTGGGCCAGCCGCGCGACGAAGGCCGCGTGCTCCGGGGTCGCCAGGCCCCGC
>JAFANO010000671.1 GCA_019232645.1 Planctomycetaceae bacterium
GAGGGGCCGAAGGTCTACGACAACCCGCCCGGTGTCTTGACGAATGCCCCGACTTTCGATTGGCACATGATCAATATACGCAACTTCGTCAATCTCAAGGCCATGTCGGCCGGGCCGATCCCGGTCGGCGCCTCGGTCCTGTCACCGATCGGCTCCGGGAGTGGCCTGCTGGGCATCCCCGGCGACTGGACTCCGCCCTCGCGCTTCGTGAGGATCGCGGCCATGGGTTATTTCGCCATGACACCCCAGGATGCTGAAGGAGGGGTGATCCTCGCGGAGCACCTCCTGGGCAGCGTGACCATCCCTCGCGGTCTCGAATGGATTCGAGATGAAGGCCCGGTGAGGGCGAATTTCACGCGCTGGTCCGTGATCAAGGATCTCCGCAACCAGGTGCTCTATTTCCGCGGCTATGACAGCCATGCGTTCCGTGCCATCCACCTCCCGAGGTTGGACCTCCGACCGGATGCGAAGAGGCTCTCGCTCCCCATGCCGACGGGTGGCGGGATCATCGACGTCACGGGAGACCTCAAGCGCTGAGCGAGGCGTCGCTTCCCTCGATGACAGGACCGAGGCGACGATTGAGGAGGGATCATGGTCACCACCCCATCCGGCCCGGCTCCCGCGGTCGGCAGAGCCGCACGGTGGACATCCCGGTTGTTGAGCGCGGCCGAGGGGAAGTTCGGGCTCCTCCTGGTCGCCCTCGTCGCCCTGATGGCCGCGGCACCCCTGATGGGGTAGCGGCAGCAACCGTGCGAAAACCTACGGTAAGCGGACTCGATTCAGGGGGCTTACCGCAGGATTTCGGGCCGAAACGGTTGACCGGGACCCTTCATTGCGGAGAATGATTGCGGAGAATGCCCACTCTCCGCAATGTCGCGGGACAACCCGGCGTATTCTCCGCAATCAACGGCGTCCTAACGCGGGGGGTCACATTGCGGAGAATACCGCCACCCCCAGCGACCACCAGCGATGACTGGATCCGGCGATTCGACCAGGCGCTGGCCGAATCCGGTCTGGCCCCCCTGACGATCCGCACCTATCGCCGCGACCTCGTCCTCTTCCTCAAGTGGATCGAGCAGACCAAGGGCACACCCGTCGTGTTGGCGGACCTCTCCGAGGCCGATCTGTTGGGCTACCGACAGTACCTGGTCAACGTGGCCCGCCTGCGGCCGGCGACGATCAATCAACGGCTCCAAGCCATCCGCTGGCTCTGTCGCTGGGCTCTCCGCCAGAAGGTCTTCGCCGCCAATCCCGCGACGGATCTCAAGTCGTTGCCCATGGCCCGACGCCGACAACCGGCCGGGTTGACCGAACCCGAGGCCCATGCCCTGCTGCGGGTCGCCGGAGCCTCACGACGGGGGCACGCTCAACGCAACTACGCGATCGTCCAACTCCTGTTGCAAGCCGGGCTTCGCATCGGGGAGGTGGTGACCCTCCGCGTCGCGGACCTCGTAATCCGGGAGCGCTCCGGCTGCGTGCGGGTGCGCCTCGGCAAGGGCGGCAAGGAGAGGGAGGTCCCCCTCAATGCCTCCGCCCGCCGCGCCCTGCGGACCTACCTCCAGGCGCGACCCCAGGTCCAACCCGACCACCCCCTCTTCCTCAGCGATCGCGATCGCGTCTTGTCGGAACGCTCCCTGCAGCACCTGATCCGGAGCCTGGCGCGGCAGGCCAAGATCACCCGTATTCCCGTCTCTCCCCATACCCTTCGTCATACGTTTGCCCTGAACTACCTGCGTCAGAACCCGGGCAAACTCGTCTCCTTGGCCAGCCTCCTCGGTCACGAATCGCTGGATACCACCGCCCTCTATACCCGACCCTCGGCCGAGGAACTGGCGGACGATCTGGAGCGGAGCCGGATGAATGTCTACGGATGAGGCGAGTCCCCTCCTGGAGCCCATCCTGACGGCGCGGCAACGCTGTACCCCCATCACTCTGCCGATCGACCCCAGCGAGGAGGAACTGGCCCGGGACTGGACCCTCTCGGATGCCGACAAGGCCGAGGTGCTCCGCTGTCGAGGGGACGGGCACCGCCGGAGCTTTGCCGTTCAACTCTGCGTCTTGCGCCGGTACGGGCGATTCTTGACCGAGTACGAGGCGATCCCCGCCCGGATCACCAACCATCTCGGCCGTCAGCTCGACCTCCCTCCCGTCCTGTTCCTCGAGCCGCCCCACCGCGAGGCCACCGACCTGGAGCATGAGCGGCGGATCCGCGATCACCTCGGGTTCCGGGCCTTCGACCGAACGGCCCAAGAGGGTTTGGAGCGATGGGTTCAGGAGCGTGCCTTACAAGGGCTGCCGGACACCGAGATCTTCGACCGCGCCGAGGATCTGCTCCGGTCCTGGA
This sequence comes from Planctomycetaceae bacterium, assembly GCA_019232645.1. Taxonomy (GTDB): domain Bacteria; phylum Planctomycetota; class Planctomycetia; order Isosphaerales; family Isosphaeraceae; genus JAFANO01. The sequence continues at coordinate 2,345 of JAFANO010000671.1, forward strand.
AGGTCGTCCTGCCGGCACCCTCGACCCTCGAACGGATCGTGGCGTCGATCACCACCCGCGCCCGCCACGAGGTCTTCGGGCGCATCGCCGGGCGCCTCACGCCGGGGTTCTGCCAGGCGATCGACGACCTGCTTCAGGTCCCCGAGGGCGAACAGCGGTCCCGCCTCTTTCGACTCAAGGAGTATCCCTCGGGGGCCAACGTCGCCGAGATCACCCTCCATATCGAGTCCTACCATCTGCTCCGCGGGTTGGGGGTCGGCCAGATCGACTGGACCGGCATCAGTCCGGACTGGGCCCGCCACCTGGCTCAACTGGCGGGACGCTACGACGCGGGAGCCCTGAAACGGTTCGCACCGACCAAACGTCATGCGCTGGTGGCATGCTTGCTGGCGGAGGCCCAGAAGACCGTCCTCGACCACGTGATCGCGATGCATGACCAACTGATGACGGCCCTGTGCCGACGGTCCCGCCATGCGTTCGAGGCGCGACACCGGGAGTTCCGCCGCCGCGCCAAGCGGGGCCTGGATACGCTCCTGGCGGCCGTGGAGATCCTGCTCGACCCCCAACGGCCGCGGGAGGCCATCCTGAGCGAGTTGGAGCGCCAGATCGATCGGGACACGCTCCGCGAGGCCCGCGACAGCTGCCGGGAGTTCCAGCGCCTTGAAGAGCGCGGTTACGTCGATGAGCTCTGCGCCCGCTACCCGCACCTGCGACGATATCTGCCGGCGTTCTTCGACCTGCCCTGGCAGGGGGGGCCGGGAGCCGGCCCGCTCCTGGCGGGGTTGGACCTGGTGCGTGCGCTCGACGCCAGCGAACGCCCGGCATTGCCCGCTGACGCGGCGCCGAGCTTCGTCCCGGCCGCCTGGCGGTCTGTCCTCCACCTCAGCGACGGGACAATCCATCGCCGTGTCTGGGAGATCGCGCTGGCCCTGGCGGTGCGCGATGCCTTGCGCTGTGGCGATCTGTTCTTGCCCGAGAGCCGACGCCATGTCTCGTTCTGGAACTTGCTCTACGATGACCGGCGCTGGGATCAGGAACGGGAACGAGCCTATATCGAGCTGACCCTCCCCCGAGAGGCTGACCAGGGCCTGGGGCGTCTGACGCAGGAATTCGATACTGCAGCGCGGCAAGCGGACCAGGGCCTGGCCCAGAATCCGTTTGCCGCCATCCGCGACAGCCGTCTGCACCTGAAACGGCCCGACGCGCTGGAGATCCCCGATCGGGTCCAGGAGCTGCGCCGCGTGCTGGAGACCCACCTGCCGCGGGTCCGGATCGAGGACCTGCTCCTGGACGTCGATGCGTGGTGCGGCTTCCTCCGGGTGTTTCGCCCCCTGGGGGGATACCAGCCCCGTTCGGAGGACCGCGCCGTGGCCCTGCCGGCGGCGCTGATCGCCCACGGGACCAACCTCGGCTTGGCGGCCATGGGGCACAGCGCCGAGGGGATCACGGTGGACATGCTCCAGCACGTCACGCAGTGGTTCCTGCGCGAGGAGACCATCAAGGCGGCCAACGCCGCGTTGGTCGACTACCATCACCAGTTGGGCCTCAGCTCGGCTTGGGGTGATGGGACGTCCTCCTCCTCGGACGGGCAACGGTTCGGGGTCCAGGCCGGCTCGCTGCTGGGTGCCCTGTACCCGCGGTACTTCGGCTACTACGACCGGGCGGTCACCGTCTACACGCACACCTCCGACCAGTACTCGGTCTTCGGCACGCGGGCGATCTCGTGCTCGGCCCGCGAGGCGGTGTACGTGCTGGATGGCCTGCTGGAGAATGATACGATCCTGGGGCCGCGAGAGCACTCGACCGACACGCACGGCTACACCGAGCACCTGTTCGGGCTGTGCTACCTGCTGGGCTATCGCTTCCTGCCCCGGCTGCGGGGCCTGGGGGACCAACAGCTCTACAAGATCGATCGGGGCGCGTCGTACGGCCGCCTGGAGCCGCTGTTCCGCGGCGGGGTCGACACGGACCTGATCCGCGAGCAGTGGGATCCTCTGGTCCGGGTCGCGTCGTCGTTGCGGCATCGGACCGCGCCGGCGCACGTGGTCGTGCAACGGCTGGTGGGCAGCTCGCCCTCGGATCGCCTGGCCAAGGCCCTGACAGCGCTGGGTCGGGTCGTCAAGACGACCTACCTGCTGCGCTACCTTCATGACGAGCAACTGCGCCGCCGGGTGCAGCGGCAGTTGAACCGGGGCGAGTCGCGGCACGAGCTGGCGCGGTGGCTGTTCTTCGCCAACCAGGGGGAGTTCCGCACAGGGGATTACGAGGAGATGATGAACAAGGCCAGTTGTCTGAGCCTGCTGTCGAACGCGGTGCTGGTCTGGAACACGGTGCGGATGGGCGAGATCGTCGCGCGGCTGCGAGCGGCGGGCGAGACAGTTCTGGATGAGGACTTGGCTCGGATTTCACCCCTGGCCTATGCCCACGTGATCCCCAATGGCACCTATCACTTCCGCCAGACGGTGCCAGGCGACGGGACGTCGAGCAGGACGTGAGGGGCATCGCACCCAGGTACCTCGGTCTGCTGCGGACCGCCCCGCGATCCGCCGGGATCACATTGCGGAGAATACGCTACCGTAGGTTTTCGCACGGTTGCTGCCGCTACCCCATCGTGCATCCGCTCGTCATGCACGCCCAGGGACCGCCGCCGGCCGAGGGGCTCGGCCTGGCGGCCGTCGCGCGGCGGGTGGGGTGGAGCGGCCCGGGGCGGGCG
>JAFANO010000691.1 GCA_019232645.1 Planctomycetaceae bacterium
ACCGAGATCCTCTGGCGGACCCGGCGCATCCGACGGGGCCTGATCATTGCCCCGGCGAGCCTCAAACCCCAGTGGGCCCGGGAATGGGCGAACTTCTCCGACCTGCCGATCCAGGTCATCGACGGCATGCCGACGGAGCGCCAGGCGCTCTACCACGCGCACAAGACCGGGCTCTTCATTATCAATTACGAGCAGCTCATCCGCGACCTGGAGACGATCCGACGCTGGGAGCCGGACCTGGTGGTCCTCGACGAGGCGCAGCGGATCAAGAACTGGGCGACGAAGACCGCGCTGTCGGTCAAGGGACTGGCCCCGCCCTACCGGCTGGTGCTGACGGGCACGCCGATGGAGAACCGGGTCGAGGAGCTGGCCTCGATCGTCGAATGGGTCGACGACATGGCGCTGGAGCCCAAGTGGCGCCTGGGAGCGGTGCACGCCGTCCGCGCCGACGGCCGGCGCGAGGTCATCGGCGTCCGCCACCTCGACACGCTCCGCGACCGGCTCCGGGGATGCATGGTCCGCCGCGTCCGCCAGGACGTGCTCGACCAGCTCCCGCCCCGGACCGACACCCGCGTGCCCGTCGAGATGACCGAGTCGCAGCGGGAAGAGCATGACGCGCTGAACCAGCCGATCGCCGCGCTCCTGAGTCGTGCCCAGACCCGGCCGCTGACCCAGGCCGAGTTCCTCCGCCTGATGACCCTCCTGGCCACGCAGCGGATCATCTCCAACGGGCTGGCCCAGCTCCGCTTCGAGGAAGTCTGGCCGGCGATCCGCTCGTGCGCCCCCGAGGAGAGCGTGCTCAAGGGCCTCTCCTCTCCCAAGCTCCTGGAGCTCCGCCAGCTCGTCCGTCAGATCGTGCTGGACCAGGGCCGCAAGGTGGTCGTCTTCAGCCAGTGGCGGCGCATGCTCACCCTGGCGCACTGGGCCGTGAGCGACCTGTTGTCCGAGAATGGCCTCCGCGCCGGATTCTTCACAGGCGCCGAGCGGCAGCGGCGGAGGACCCAGAACATCGTCGAGTTCCACGACGACCCGGACCACCGGATGCTCTTCGCCAGCGACGCCGGCGGCGTCGGGCTCAACCTCCAGCACGCCTCGAACTGCGTGATGAACCTGGAGCTGCCCTGGAACCCGGCCGTCCTCGAGCAGCGGATCGGCCGGGTCTACCGCCTGGGCCAGTCACAGCCGATCGACGTCTACAACCTGATCTGCGAGGAGGGGATCGAGTCGCGGATCGCCGGCCTGGTCGACTCCAAGCAGGCGTTCTTCAAGGGACTCTTCGACGGCGATAGCGACACGGTCCAGTTCGATTCGGCCGGCTCGTTCCTGAAGCGGATCGAGAAGATCTACGAGCCTTCCGTTACCTCGACCGCGGCCGCGGCCCCGGATACCGACGAGCTCGAGGTGGAAGACGCCGCCGATGCCCGGCTCGACGACGAGGTCGCCGACCTGTTCGAGCCCCTGCTCGAGGCCGCCGACGAATCGGACGACCAGGCCACCGCACCCCCCGAGCCGGTCCCGGTCGCGACCGCTGCCTCGTCCTCGCCCGAGGTCTCTCCGACCGACGCTTTCGCCCCTGCCCCTCATCCCGGGCCGGACCACGACCACGGTCCTGAGAGGCCGACGCCGGCCCTGGGCGAGGTCCGCCAGCTCTTCTCCCGCCTCCAGGTCCGCCGCGAGGTTGACGGCAGGGTCGTCATCGAGGCCCCCGCGGAGGCGGCCTCCACCCTCAGTGCCCTGTTCGAGGGGATGGCGGCGCTGCTCCAATCCATCTCCCGACCACAAGACGGCGCGGGTCCGGTCTAGTGCGTTCGCGCACGGGTTGCCCTCATCCTTCGGGGAGAGTCGCCCAAGGACTCACTGCCAATAGGCCGGGGGAGGATGGAAACGAGGGAGGTGACGGCCCCTTCAACGGGCGCCCGGGACGTCGGGCCGACGGCCGATGGCGCTCCCGGGTGTGGCGACCTCGCGACGGTGGCTCGGCGCGCACGGGCCCGAGGCGTCCCTCACCTCGGGGACCAGCAGGGCGCAGACCTCCCGCCACGACGACACCACCAGCACCTGGCCGGGGAATCGACCCTCCCCCGTCGGGTCGATGATCAGGGTCTTCATGTCGTTGTCGAGGTAGGCCTGGGCGTCGTCGGGGCGGTCGCCGACGCCGACGGCCACGTTCGGGTAGCGCTCCTTGAGCTTGGCGATGAAGTTCCGCTTGAAGGTGCCCTGCGTCTCCCAGACGTGGTAGTCGCGCATGAACAGCGGGCCCTCGGGGAAGCCGCGCCTCTCGAGCCAGTCGCGGGTCTTGTTGTAGAAGGCGTGATCGCGCGCCGTCAGGTAGAGGATCCGGTACCTCCGCGCCAGCGCGGCGAGCGCCTCGACCGCCCCCGGCAGCGCCGGGATGTGCGCGTTCTCGGTGAACAGGACGTCGAACTCGCGCAGGTCGGAGATCGTGTGGTCGATGTCGGTGATCAGGATTGGGCTGGCGGCGGGCCAGACGAAGATCCGGCCAGCGACCTCGACCGGCCGGTGGAGCCGGCTGCCCGGGAATCGGACGATCACCCGGGCAGGGCCTTCCGACGCGTGCGACGACCGCACGGAGAGGGCGGCGACCCCCTCCCGCGCGGTCGCGACCCCCTCCCGCGCGGTCATGACCTCTTGGTCGAGGACCGTCGGGATGGTGAACCGCAGGGGATAGCCCCTCATGTCGGGGTTCAGGCCCGCGATCCCGTCGTGCTCGAGCTTGGCCTCGAGCGCGATGGGCTCGCCCGGCAGGAGCAATCGATCGTAGACGGTGAGCTTGACGCCAAAACGGCTATCGTCATCGGCCCGCGCCGGCGAGGGCGCCACCGCCGGGGCGACGAGGTCCATCAACAGCGAAGCGATGGCCACAAGCCGGCGGGTGCGAGCGCGCCGCGACGGCCCGAGGATCGACTGAGACGCTTCCCGGAACGTTCCTGCACCCGCCGGGGGCGGCGGTGTTCCCTTTGGTCGAGGAGGTCCGCCGCCCCCGGCGGGCACGAACTTCCGGGGAAGCGTATGAGTCATGCGAACGCTCGCCGTGAGCAGAGATGCGGGAAGACGATCAGCGCGAATCTGTGGAGGGGGCTCGCTCGCGCCGGCCGGGGATCGTGGCAAATCCCCGGGTTCTTGTCAACGCGAGGCGCGGTCGCCCGTCACTGCGCCGGGGCGGCGGCCGCCGGGTCGATCTCTTCCAGCCGACCTTGACATGGGGGAGGATCGACGGTTGTATGGAACTCGATGCCTGGCCAGGGGATGTCCGGGCTCGAGCGTCGCCGCCGGTATCCGTCAGCGCCCGCCCGGCACCCGACCCGGCGATCGCGGGCGGGCAATCTCTGGGACCGGTCACAGTCGGAGCTTCGCTCATGTCCGACGCGGAGACACTACTGGCCGAGTCGCCGCTCTTCGGGTCGCTCGACGACGAGGATCGGGCCGCCCTGGCCGAATCCATCGGCATGGCCCGTTACGCCCCCGGCGAGGTCCTGTTCTCGCGCGGCGACCCGGGCGATAAACTCTACCTGGTCCGCCGGGGCCGGGTCCAGATCTCGTTGGTCAACCGCGTCGGCGAGACAATCGTCCTGGCCGAGCAGACGGCGGGCGACCTGTTCGGCGAGGTCG
>JAFANO010000352.1 GCA_019232645.1 Planctomycetaceae bacterium
GACACTCCTCGCCGATCACCACCACGAATTGAGGACGACGGGGCTTGGACTTACGGCGATCAGCCGAGAATCTCCTGGGATCCGCCTGTCCGTCTCACGTCGGACCAGATTTCATGCTCGCATGAATGGAAATTCGCCGCCCCCAACAACCAAATTTCGACGTAAGCCTTAATGCATTCAGCGGGTTAGCTCAAAATGCGGTGGTGATCGGCGAGGAGTGTCGAATCTTGAGTATCTGGACGCAAGCACGACGGATCCTGGAACGAGACCAATGGGGCGATGATCCCTCTGGCGAGGATCCTCTTGATGCGACGTCGTCTCACCAAGAAGAAGCCGGGTGTCGGAATCGCCCAAATTCCCGCGCCCTCTCTGAGCGAGGCCCGCGGGGTGCCGGGACTCGCTGGGATCATTTTGGCGGGCGACACCGAAGGAAACGCTCCGTGTGCGTCTCATACGGGTCCCAGGGATTTTGTGCACCGACCTGCTGATTTGAAATTGGAAATCTCCAATGTGAGATCAGGACAAAGGGCACAAAAGATCCGGAATGCGTATCAGGCGCTCTCGCGCTGGAACTGGATCTCGTGCAAGCGGCGATAGAGCGAGGAGTGGCGGCGGAGCTCGGCGTCGGTGCCGACGGACTCGATCCGGCCGGCGTTCATCAGGACGATCCGGTCGGCGATCTGGAGCGAGCCGAGGCTGTGCGTGATCAGGAAGGTGGTCCGGTTGCGGGCGAATTCCTCGATCGCCTTGCGGATCAGCGCCTCGTCCTGGATGTCGACGGCGCTGGTGGCCTCGTCGAGGATCAGGATGGCCGGGTCGCGGAGCATGGCGCGGGCCAGCGCGATCCGCTGTCGCTGGCCGCCGGAGAGCCCCAGCCCGCGCTCGCGGATCACCGTGTCGTAGCCGCCGGACAAGGCCGCGATGAACTGGTGCGCGTAGGCGCGCCGGGCGGCGGCGACGATCGCCTCGCGGGTCGCGTGGCGGTTGCCGTAGGCGATGTTGTTGGCGATCGTGTCCTCGAACAGGATCGTCTCCTGGAGCACCATGCCGATCTGGCTGCGGAGGCTGCGTAACTTGACCTCGCGCAGGTCGTGGCCGTCGATCCGGATGACGCCCGAGCGGACGTCCCAGAACCGGGGCAGCAGGTTCATGAGCGTCGACTTGCCGCAGCCGTTGGGGCCGACCAGCGCGATCGTCTCGCCGTGCTGGACGGTCAGGCTCAGCCCCCGAAGGACCAGGTCGCGGCCGTTGTAGCCGAAGGCGACCTGGTCGAACTCGATCGCCTGGCGATGCCGAGGCAGCCGGACCGCCGTGGGGGCGTCGATGACCTGGGGCCGGCGGTCCATCAGGGCGCAAATCCGATCGGCCGCCGCCGCGGCGCGCTGGATCCGCGAGTGGACGTTCGCCATCTTGCGGATCGGGTCGGAGATGCCCGCCAGCGAGGCATACAGGTAGAGCAGGTCCTCGATCGCCATCGGGTGCGACGCCAGTTGCAGCTTCATCAGGCCCAGGTTGAGGAAGATCGTGCTGTTGAGGACCAGGTACGAGCCGGCCAGCAGCGCGATCGAGACGGTCGACAGCGCGAGCATCTCGAGGACCGGGTCGGAGAGGGCGTCGATCGTGGCGACCCGGACGCTCTTGCGGTAGAGGCTCTTGGTCTCGAGGTAGAACCGCCGCCGCTCGCACCGCTCCATCGTGTAGGCCTTGACGACGACGATCCCCTGGAAGGTCTCCTGGAGGATCTTGTAGATGTTCGACATGCTCTCGAGCGAGCGGCGGACGGCCCGCTTCATGATCTGGCCGGCGCGGTTGGCCGTCAGGGCCGAGACCGGCACCAGCACCAGCGCCAGGCAGGTCAGGCGCCAGTTCAGCCACATCGCCATGCTCAGGCAGCTCAGGGCGCGGAGCGGCTCGCGGATTACCTTGCTGAGAAGGGTGTTGAGCCCCTGGCCCAGCGAGTCCATGTCGTTGGTGAACCGGGCGATCAGCTCGGCCGAGCCCTGGTCGTTGAAGCTCGCCAGGTCGAGTGCCATCGTCCTGCGGTAGAAGTGGTTGCGGATGTCGAACAGGGTCAGTTGCATGATGTCGGCGACGAGCACCTCCTGGAGGAACAGGAAGAGCCCCTTGGTGCCCATGCCGACGAAGATCAGCGCGATCAGCAGCAGCAGCGTCTGGAAGCCCTTGTGGGGCAGGAAGCGGTCGATCTTGGGCAGGAGCCATTGGTACCGCGCCATCCAGTCGCGGAGGTCCCGGCGCTCGCGCCCGAGCTTCGACTTCCGGCCCTCGAGCGACGCCGAGCGGGCGTCGAGCGGCCGCTGGGCGCTGAACCGCTTCAACTCGTCGAGCCGGGCTTCCGCCACCTGCAAGTCGCGACGCAGCGCATCCAGGGCGGCCCGATTGGTCCCCTTCTCGTGGATCAGCATCGGCGCGTCGTCCTCGTACTGCCGCTCCCGCGCCTGGACCGCGAACAGCACGGCGTCGCGCCGGACGTGGACCTCCTTGAAATGCCGCTTCAGCCCCGGGCCGGTCGGATCGCCCAGCTTCGTGATGGCGGCGACCTCCTCGAGCCTGGCGTCGAGCGCGCGGAGGTCGGTCTGCATCGACACGATCTTCTCCGCCACCCAGGTCTGGCAGTTCTCACTGTAGAAGAGGATCTTCAGCAGCGGATACACTGCGCTGATGTTGGCGCTCCAGAGCAGCGCCACCATCAGCGCGCAGACCAGCGAGAGGCCGAACCGGGCCCGGTACGGCCAGGCGAATCGCACGAGGCGAGCAAAGTTCTTCATGGAAGGCGCGCCACGGACGGGTTGAGCCCAAAAGCCTCCATGCCATCCCCGGGCCGCGTCGACGCCGTCCGGGTCTTGGGCGACGCGGTGATTTACCACGAGGCGCGGACCTTGGCAATGCGACTTGCCCCGTGTTCGATGGAGGGGCAAACGCCATTTTCCGCGGTTAAATCGCGAGGTCGAGCTCGCCCCGCCGGCCTGCGCCATGTTAAGGAGGGCCCTCACTTTACGGTATCAGACCTTCGAGGGGGCTAAATCATCGGGAATAACAAGGCTCAATGATTCGCACACATCCGCACCGTTTCTCCGATTTGGGCCTTATTAAAGTAATGATGTGGAGGCTTCCTCATTTCAGTGAGGCGGAGTATCCGGCGGCCCAGGTCGGGGTTGTATCCGGCCGTCGCATGAATCACCACGTAAATTCTTCGCGATCTCGAGGAAATCCGTCTAGGAAGACGCGGGCGGCCAGGCTATGATCCCGTGCGCGGAGTCGCTCCACCCACGGACGCCTCGCGGGACCGTCAGGGAGGACGGGATGAAGGCCCTCGCGCTGGTTGACTCGCCCGATCACGTCTGCTGTCGTTATCGCGTCCGGGCGTTCGAGCGGGCGCTGGCTGATTCGGGGTGGTCACTGGTCATTGAGGGCCTGGCGCGGGGCACGCTCGGACGCGGGTCGCAACTGGCGCGGGCCGCGCGGTTCGACGCGGTGGTGTTGCAGCGCAAGCTCCTGCCGGGATGGCAGCTCCACGCTCTGCGGCGGTGGTCACGCCGGCTGGTCTTCGACGTCGACGACGCGGTCCTCTATCGCGACTCGTACGACCCGCGCGGCCCCCACTGCCGGCGCCGGGCGGGGCGCTTCGCCTCGACCGTGCGGATGGCCGACTTGGTGATCGCCGGCAACGACTTCCTGGCCGAACGCGCCCTCGAGGCCGGGGCGCAGGCCGATCACGTGCGGGTGATCCCCACGTGCGTGGAGGTCGATCGCTATCGGCCCCGGGCCGGGCCAGATGCCCACGGGTCGGGGATGGACCTCGTCTGGATCGGCTCGTCGAGTACGTTACAAGGGCTGGAGCTGCGCCGGGCGCTCTGGGAGCGGCTGGGGCGCGAGGTCCCCGGGGTCCGGCTCCGCGTGGTCTGCGACCGCTTCCCGAGGTTCGACCCATTGCCGGTCGTCGCGGTCCCCTGGAGCGAGGCGACCGAGGCCGACGCGCTGGTGGCGGGGGACGTCGGGATCAGTTGGGTCCCCGACGACCTCTGGAGCCGGGGCAAGTGCGGGCTGAAGGTCCTCCAGTACCAGGCAGCCGGCCTGCCGGTGATCGCCAACCCGGTCGGCGTTCAGGCGGCGATGATCGCGCCGGGCGTCTCGGGGTTCCTGGCCGGGACGGATGACGCCTGGGTCGAGGCGGTCCGGACGCTGGCGGGCGACCCGGACCTCCGGCTCCGGATGGGAGCCGCGGCCCGCGCCGCGGTCGCGTCGAACCATGCGGTCGCGGCCTGGTCGCCGGCGTTCGTCGCGGCGGTGTCGGGGGCCGGCGCGGGCGGGCATCGCGCGGTTCGAGGCGACAACGGGTGCGGGCGGATGCACCATCGGGGGACCCGTGTCTTGCACAGACATGCCGACTGAGGCGCGAAGGGGCGACCGAGCACCACGGGGCGACCGGATGCGCTGGCTGATCAGGAAGATACCGCGACCCGGCCTGTCGGATCCCCTGTTCGAGCCGCCGGGATGGGACTGGGCGCGGACCGGCGAGGTGGGCTGGTGGGTCCGCTCCGACTGGCACCGCGTGCTGCTCGGGCCCGGCGGGCTCCGGCTCGACGAGTGGCGTTCGAGCGGGCGGTTGACGATCGTCAATACCAGGCCGCACCGCGTCGTCTATCGCGTCGACCTGCCGGAGGGGGCGATCTACGTCAAGCACTTCCTCGTGCCGGGGCTCCGAGCCAAGCTCCGCCAGTGGGTCCGCCGGGGCAAGGGGCGCAACGAGGGCCAGCGGACGCGCTACCTCAACGCCATCGGTGTCCAGACGATCACGCCGATCGCGCTGGGCGAGCAGCGCAAGCGGCGGTTCCTCTTCGAGAACTTCCTGATCACCCACGCGATCTCGGACGCGGTGCCGCTCAACGAGTTCGTCGAGAACCGGCTCCCGCTTTGGCCGGAGGAACACCGGGCGCGGGTCCGGCAGAGGCTCGCCGTGAGCCTGGCGACCCTGACGGCCCGACTTCACGACTCCGGGTTCGTCCATCAAGACTTCCACCCGGGCAACATCCTGGTCCAGATCGGCGACGACGACCGGCCGCAGCTCGCGATGATCGACCTCGACGCGCTACGGGTCACCCGGCCGGTCTGGCAGTTCTGGGAGGACCTGGCAGGGCGGGCCCTGGGCGAGTCCGACGCGAGGCACTGGAGCCCCCCCCTGACCTGGCCCGAGGCGCAGCTCAACTTGGCGCTGCTGAACCATTACTTCTGGCTCCGGTGCGACCGGTCGGATCGCTATCGTTTCCTCCGGGCGTACCTTCGGGCGAGGCGGTGTTCCCCGCCCGACCCGACCGCCTTCGCGCGGGGCATCGAGGACGCGACCCGCGCCTGGGCCGAGCGGCTCTGGCGGCGCTGGGGTCGCCGCTGCCACGGGACCAACAAGTACTTCAAGGCGTACAGCGGCGACCGGACCTGGGCGGTCGCCTCTCGCGACCTCGACCCGGCGACCGTCCGCGCCCTGCTGGCCGACCCCGACGCCGTCTTCCGGCGGGAGGGGACGGTCATCCTCAAGGACTCGCGGACCACGACCGTCGCCGAGGCGACGCTGGAGGTCCGGGGCCGGCCGACCCGCGTCATCTACAAGCGCTTCAACAAGAAGCGGTGGTTCGAGCCGTTCCTGACCTACTTCCGCCCGTCGTCCGGGTGGCAGTCGTGGCAAGCCGCGCAGCACCTGGCCAGCCGGGCAATCCCGACCCCGCGCAACCTGGCGTTCCTGGCGCGGCTCCGCCGCTTCCCCAGGGACCTCTTCTGGTACCTGCCGCACGAGACCTACCTGATCACGGTCAAGGAGGAGCCCTCGATCACCCTGGGCGACTACGTCCGCAAGGTCCTACCCGGGCTACCGCCCGACGCGCGGCGGTGGCAGATCCGCCGGCTGACCCTGGCGCTGGCCCGGCTGCTCCGGATGCTGCACGAGCGGTCGCTCTCGCACCGCGACCTGAAGGCCGCGAACCTCCTCCTGCTCGGCGACCCGTCCTCCCCCGACGTGCAACTCACGGTGATCGACCTGGCGGGCGTCCGCCTGATCCACCCCCTGCCCAGACACCGCCAGGTGCAGAACCTCGCCCGGCTCAATCTCAGCCTCGTCAACGTCACCGACCGGACCCGGACCGACACGCTCCGGTTCCTCCGCGCCTACTTGAACTGGGGGCTCTCCCCCCGCAACGACTGGAAGGGCTTCTGGCGGCTCATCGCCGAGGCCTCCCGGACCAAGATGGAGCGGAACGAGCGACGCGGTCGCGCCCTGTCCTGAGGAAGGGGACCTCAGGGGATGTTGAAATGCATTTATAATTTAAAATTTTAGATTTGAGATGCCGATGGGATTTTCGCAGTGTGTGGTTTGGTGCTCCAGGCGTTTGGAAAGATGATTAACCCAGCAACGCGAAGGGAAATTCAGTTGTCTTGCCCATGTTTCCTAGAATTCTCAGAGCGACAGCTCGCGCGGTCACTGAACCCCCAACTGCGCGACACCTTCGGAATTTGGAATCTTGAATCTCGAATCTCGAATTTCTCATCCCAAATAAATCAACGGCCCGACAAACGGCTAGAATGCCGAGGTTTTTTGAAGATGCTGCAAATTGTTTCCTGGAAAGGGTTTACGTCGA
>JAFANO010000038.1 GCA_019232645.1 Planctomycetaceae bacterium
AGGAAGATGTCGGGCCGCATCGATCCCTTTTCGCGATCGCGCATGGCGGCCACGGCGTCGCGCAAGGTCCGATAACGCGAGGGGTCGCGACCGAGCACCTCGCGCAGGTCGGCCACCGCCGTGTTGTCGAACGGATTGCGATCGAGAAGCGCGCGCACGTCGGTAGTCATTAACTCGGCCATAGCCGTCTGTCTCTCCTCCAACCCTGGCACCCTCTCATTCTGCCTCTCCCCCAACCCTGGCATCCTCTCCTCTGGGAGCCCGCCGCCTCGCCACGGCCGAGACGCGCACCGTGCGATCGGCTCTGGGCGACCCCGATCGGAATCCTCCTTACCGGAAACGACAACAACCGAAGTGGGAGGTGAGCCCTATATTATAACTAATGGCGCGGCGTTTGCAACACTGCGCGACGGCGCAACATTGGGTCGCTGGGGTGCGGGATCTCCGGCGCCGAAGGAGATCGGCAGGTCTAGTCTCGCACGCGCGCAAGGAGAAAACCCGACGCCTCCGTGCGATATCAGCCGATCGAGCGTGTCCACATCCCTCTCGAGCAAATGATCATCGCTCGAGACGCTGGAGGCACAGGATTGAGCTGGCACGTGCGAGCCGCGTCACTCGCGGAGAATAACCGACGGGACGAATCCATAGAGGTCCGTCCCGTACTCCCCCGAAGTGAGCTGTATCTCCCATGCTATTTCGGGGTTGAGACGAAGATAATCGGGATCGAGGGGGAGGATTTCGAGACGTGCGAACCGCGTTCTGGTCACGACAGTTGATGAGTGCCCCAGAGTCGTCGCAGGGGCGTCGATCGTGAGCGAAACCCCGCGGTTCAGCCTTGATGGCATCTCCGAACGTCACGAGAGTCGGGAAGTGAGGTGATGCCCATCCGACCTGCCGGTCGTTCACGTCTGCTCAGGGGGGGTGGTATAGAACAGGCCCCAGATGCAGAGCAGGAGCCCTCCCAGGCCGAGGGGAATCCCGATGGGCAGCAGGACCATCGTGACACCCATCGCGAGGCCTGAAATCATCAGGATCACACCGAGAACCACCGCCAGCGTGTGCCCGAGGATGCGCTCGCCCTTGTGTAGCAAGTCACGGCCCGAAGTGTGATGGTCGCTCATGGTGTCCCTCTCCGAAGAAAAGCGTGGAGCCTCTCGTATCTTGCGGAGAGCGCCCAACCGAGGGGGCGCATGAAGAAAGCCCCAGGCGATGCGAGGGGTCGCACGACGGGGCCCCCATAGCCAAGCTCAATCTACCCGCCTTGAGCAGCGAACTAAAAATCAATCATGAGAAGGCCCGAATCGCTCGTCAAGCCCCCCGCGAATTTTTCCTCCAAGGCTTTCAGACATCCGGACACGGCCCCAAGTCGGTACCATCTCCCCGGGGAGCCGAATGGGATGAGATGATGCGCTACCTGGACCTGACCTTGCCGGAGATCGCGGCCAACCTGGCACTCGACGAGGCGCTGTTGCTCGAGGCCGAGGAGCGCGGCGCGGGTCCGGCCCTGCGGATCTGGGAGCCCGAGCGGACGGCGGTGGTCCTGGGGGCGTCGTGCCGCCGACTCGAGGACGTCCGGGTCGAGGCCTGTCGCGCCGAGGGCGTCGCGATCGCGCGGCGGTCGAGCGGCGGGGGGACGGTGGTCGTCGGGCCGGGGACGCTGAACGTGACGGTCGTGCTGCCCGCCGACGTCGCGCCGGGGCTCGGAACGGTCGATCGGGCGCAGCGGTACGTCCTCGACCGGATCGCCGACGCGATCCGCGCGCGAGGCCGGGCCGTGGAAGTCCTCGGCCTGGGGGACCTGACCCTCAGCCTGCGCAAGTTCTCGGGGAGCGCCCAGCGTCGGCTCCGCGACCACTTCTTCGTGCATGCAACCATCCTCTACGACTTCCCCCTCGAGCGGATCTCCCGCTACACCGCGCTACCGAAGCGACAGCCCGCCTATCGCGCCGGTCGGTCGCACGACGATTTTTTGATGAACCTTGACCTGCCGCGCGACGAATTAATTCAGGCGATCCGATCGGCGTGGCTCTCCCCCGACCGCCCGGCCAAGGCCGCAGTCGTCCCCGAGGACCTGGTTCGGCATCTCGTCGCGACCAAGTTCGCCGACCCGGCTTGGATCGAGAGGCTCTGAATGAGACGCGCGGCGAGGCCGAGAAGGATCCGGCGATTCTTTGCGGATAACTTTAGAGTGCCGCGGGTCCTGCCTTTGGAACCCGTGCGCGACGGCCCTCGAGGTCGGGCACGGGTTCCGAAGGCAGGACCCGCGGCACCCGACATCACACGACCCTGGCCCCTGCCATGGAGTGAAACGTCTCCCCGGCTCCCGCCCGGAACTTTTTCGGCGCCGCGCAATTTTTTTTAATTGGAGACTTCGTGCGTGCCATCGGGCCCGAAGACCTATGAACTTTTGCAAAATGCTTCGCGGTTAGGCACGCCGATCGTTATCCTTATTACATGGCGCCCATCCCCCTCTACTAGGTAGAAAGAGGAAACGATTCAGGTATTGGGTCGTCTCGGTTTTAAGGTATGCTAAGTTCACCGTCGCGCCGTTCTCCCGCGCGAGGTGGTAGAGCCATGGGATTGCCGACCCGGTCCGGCCCTGATGCCGCGCCGGGTCCGACTAGGAACCATTTCCAATGAACCGCTCGACGGTCGCAAACCGATGGAACCTCGACCTCATCGAGGAGAACCATCAACGCTGGCGGACCGACCCCAACTCGGTCGATCCCTCCTGGCAGATCTTCTTTGAAGGTTTTGAGTTGGGTCAATCCGGCGGGGACCGGTATCGGGACGATGCCGAGCTCGATGCCGTCCGGGCGCAGTCGGACGTCATCCGGCTGGTCGATGCCTACCGCGCGATCGGCCACTACCTGGCCGACCTCGACCCCCTGCGGCTCAGCCCGCCCCGCGAGTCGCACGAGCTGCTCGAGCTCTCGGCCTTCGGGCTGTCGGAGGCCGACCTCGACCGGACGTTCTACACCCGGTTGGGTAACGCGCCCCACCAGGCCACCCTGCGCGAGCTGATCGCCATCCTCCGCGAGACCTACTGCCGGAAGATCGGCGTCGAGTACATGCACATCCGCAACCCCCAGATCCGTCAGTGGCTCCAAGAGCGGATGGAGCCGATCCGCAACGACCCCAAGTTCGACCTGCGGCAGAAGCGGCGGATCATCCTCAAGCTCAACGCGGCCGAGCTCTTCGAGACGTTCCTGCACACGCACTACGTGGGCCAGAAGCGGTTCTCGCTCGAAGGGGGCGAGATGCTGATCCCGCTGCTCGACGCGATCCTGGAGCGCGCTGCGCGGTTCAAGGTCCGCGAGATCGTGATGGGGATGCCGCACCGGGGCCGGCTCAACGTCCTGGCCAACATCCTGAATAAGCCCTACGGCATGCTCTTCAGCGAGTTCGAAGGGAACATGCCCGAGACCGTCGCCGGCGACGGCGACGTCAAGTACCACCTCGGCTTCTCCGCCGACCACGTCACCGCCGACAAGCACAAGATCCACGTGACGCTGACGCCCAACCCGAGCCACCTCGAGGCGGTCGACCCGGTCGTCGAGGGCCGGATGCGCGCCAAGCAGCGGCGATTCAAGGACCGCGACCGCAAGCTCGGCATCCCGATCCTGATCCACGGCGACGCCGCGTTCGCCGGCCAGGGCCTGGTCGCCGAGACGCTCAACCTCTCGCAACTCTCGGGGTACAAGACCGGCGGCACCATCCACATCATCGTCAACAACCAGATCGGCTTCACGACCTCGCCCAACGACGCGCGCTCGACCACCTACTGCACGGACGTGGCCAAGATGATCCAGGCGCCGATCTTCCACGTCAACGGCGAGGACCCCGAGGCGGTCGTCTACGTCGCCGAGCTGGCGGTCGACTTCCGCGAGACGTTCGGCCAGGACGTCGTCATCGACATGGTCTGCTACCG
>JAFANO010000105.1 GCA_019232645.1 Planctomycetaceae bacterium
CGGCCCTGCAAGAACGGCTGCCCGAGGCACCGATGATCCAGCCCGAGCACCTGGGCACGCTCCGTACCCTGCGGCAGATCGCCGAGTTCCTGGGCCAGGGGGCGTCCGGATCTCCGATCGCGCCGGCGGACTCGCCCGAGTCCTCGATGAGCCCCCCGGCCCTGACCCTGGCCCCCGGTAGGGTCCAGGAGGTGCTCCTGGAGGTGGTGGCGGAGAAGACGGGATACCCGGCGGAGATGCTCGAGCCCTGCATGCAGCTCGACGCCGACCTGGGGATCGACTCGATCAAGCGGGTCGAGATCCTCTCGGCCCTGCAAGAACGGCTGCCCGAGGCGCCGGCGATCCAGCCCGAGCACCTGGGCACGCTCCGGACGCTCGGCCAGATCGTCGAGTTCCTGGCCTCGGGGCCGAGCCCAGCTCCCCTCGAAACGCCTCAAAAGGCCGAGGTCGAGCGTGATCAGATCCCATCGATCCCCGCGCCGAGGGCGGCCGATCCCCTCTCGGTCCGGCGGCTGGTCGTCTCGCGCGTGGCGCTCGACGAGGGTCGACGCGAGCCGGTCGTGGTCCGGGCGGGGGGAGAGTTCTGGATCCTCGACGACGGCACCGACCTGCCCCCGGCGCTGGCGGACCGGCTGAAGGGGATGGGCCATCGGCCAAGGCTGGTCCCGCCCTCCGAGGTGGCGAGCCTGGGCTCGGCGTCGCGGCTCGACGGGCTGATCGTGCAGGCCCCGGCGTCGGGCGATCCGGACGCCGCGCTCAAGGACGCCTTCCGGCTCGTGCGCGCGGCCGCGCCATGCCTGCGCCGGGCGGCGCGGGACGGCGGCGCGGCATTCGTGACCGTCTCGAGGCTCGACGGGGCGTTCGGGCTGCGGAGCCTGGCCGCGACGGTTGACCCGACGTGCGGCGGGCTGGCCGGGCTGGCCAAGACGGCCGGGCACGAGTGGCCCGAGGTCGCGTGCAAGGCGATCGACCTCGACCCCGCGTTCGGGCCGGCCGACCAGGCCGCCGCGGCGATCCTGGACGAGATGTTCCGGCGCGGGCCGGCGGAGGTCGGCCTGGCGCGCGACGGCCGGTCGGCGATCGCGGCAGTGCCGGCCGGGCTCGATCGCCCGGGCCCGGCGCCTCTGGGGTCCGGCGACGTGGTCGTGATCTCCGGCGGCGCGCGGGGGATCACCGCCGAGGTGGCCGTCGCGCTGGCCGAGGCGTTCCGGCCGACGATCGTCCTGCTCGGCCGCAGCCCCGCCCCCAGCCTCGAGCCCGACTGGCTCGTCCCGCTGGTCGACGAGGCCGAGATCAAGCGGGCGCTGGCCGCGCGGGCCAACGGCCCTGCCACCCCGCAGGCCATCAGCGAACAGTTCCGCCGGGTCGCCGCCAACCGCGAGATCGCCCGCAACCTGCGGCGGATCGAGCGGGCCGGGGCGCGAGTCGCCTATCGCCCGGTCGACGTCCGCGACGCCGGAGCCGTCCGCGCCTGCCTCGATGCCGTCCGCGACGAGTTCGGGCCGATCCGCGGCCTGGTCCACGGCGCGGGGGTGCTCGCCGACCGCCGGATCGAGGACCAGACCGACGAGCAGTTCGCCGCGGTCTACGACACCAAGGTCGTCGGCCTCCGCGGCTTGCTCGCGGCGACGGCGGGGGACGACCTCCGGGTCCTCGTCCTGTTCTCGTCCTCGACGGCGCGGTTCGGCCGGACGGGCCAGGTCGCCTACGCCTCGGCCAACGAGGTCCTGAACAAGCACGCGCAGCGCGTCGTGCGGAGCCGCCCCGCCTGCCGCGTCGTCGCGGTCAACTGGGGCCCGTGGGACGGCGGCATGGTCACACCGTCGCTCCGGCCGATCTTCGAGGCCGAGGGCGTCCCTCTGATCGCCCCCGAGGCCGGCGCGCGCTACCTCGTCGAGGAGATCTGCGACGCCGGCGTCCGGCCGGTCGAGGTCGTCATCCTCGGCGACCCCGGCGCGACCCGAACCCCGGACGACCAGGGCCGCGAGAATCGCCAGGACGTCGCGCCTCCCGGCCCGGCTCCATCCGGCCGAGGCGTCGAGATCCCGGCGCAAACCGCTAGCTCGGCGGTCGTCCCGGTCTTCGAGCGTCGGGTCGACGAGTCCTCGCTGCCGGTGCTCAGGTCGCACGTCATCGACGGCCGCCCCGTGCTGCCGATGGCCCTGATCCTCGAGTGGCTGGCCCTGGGGGCGACGCAGCGGCATCCGGGCCTGGTCCTCGCCGGGGTCGACGACCTCCGATTGCTCAAGGGGGTGGTCCTCCGCGACGCGACGCCCGAGCCGGTCCGCGTCCTGGCGGGCAAGCTGGCGCGCGACGGCGCGCTCTACCGCGTGCCCGTCGAGCTGCGCGGGGCGGCGAGCGATGGCGGCGAGCGCGAGGTCGTGCACGCCCGCGGCGAGGTCGTGCTCGCCGACCGGCATCCCCAGCCCGAACCTCCCTTCGAGCTCCCGAGCCTCCCCCCCTACCCCCTGGGCAAGGCCGCACTCTACCGCGACGTCCTCTTCCACGGCCCCGACCTCCAGGCGCTGGAACGGGTCGAGGGGTGCGGCGACGCGGGGATCGTCGCCTGGTCGGCGACGGCGCCGGCGCCCTCGGCCTGGATCGACCGACCGCCCCGCCAGGCCTGGCTGTCGGACCCGCTGGCCCTCGACGCCGCTTTCCAGATGCTGGTCGTCTGGAGCGTCGACCGCTCGGGCGTCTGCTCGCTGCCGACCTACCTGGGCCGCTACCGCCAGTACCGCCGCGCCTTCCCGCCCGGCCCGATCCGGATCGCCGCCCGGATCACCCACGCCGGCGCCCACCGCGCCCGCGCCGACGTCGCCTTCCTCGCCGCCGACGGCGGCCTCATCGCCCGGATCAACGATTATGAATGCGTGCTCGACGCCTCGCTCAATCAGGCCTTCCGGCGCAACCAGCCGGCGCGGGGATGAGAGCAACCCGGCGTCCGATCCTTCTCTCGTCGGGTGCGTGAAACGCACCAGCTGCCGTCACCACAAAGCAAAAGCATTGGTGCGTGAAACACACCCCGAGAATAACCCTGTCAATAATACGAATACGCATCCCGGATCTTTTGTGCGCTCTGTTGGGATCTCAAATTCGAGATTTCAAATTTCAAATCAACAGACCGAGCGCACGAAATTCCTGGAATCCGTATCAAGAGTCGCGCCGGGACATCGGGATCCGCACGCTCGAATCACTGAAGACTATTGTACCGGGATCCGCGAGGACGTTGCTCAGGAGGCAGAGGGACGGCCCTGCCATGAAGGGAAACCGATCCCCGCGGCCGATGCTTCGGCAGGCTTGGGGATCGGCGAGACCGGAGACTCGGCGCCGAGCCTGGCCAGGATCGTGTAGACGAGGAACCCGGCCATGAAGCCGTGGACGGCCGCGGGCTGGAACTGCGTGCCGCGGTCCCAGCCCGTCGCATCGGCGATCGTCGGCACCAGCCCGACGGCCATGCCGACGGCCCAGGCGACCAGCCCCGCGGGGTTGACGCCCCGACGCGGCCCGGGCCAGGCCCCCCGGGCGCGGACGTAATCGGCCGCCATCGCGCCGGCGGTCGGCGCGAAGACCGCGCCCAGGATGCTGAAGATCGATTCGAGACGACTCGCCCACCCCGTGGCGATCAACAAGGCCCAGGCAGCCGCCGTGCCGAGGAATGTCCAGCGGGTCGGCGACAGCCCCGGCCACGCCGCCGCGAACCGCTGACCGAAGAGGTGAGCGGCGAAGACCGCGGGGGCCAGGGAGGCCAGGCCGAAGATCAGGAACATCAGGCCCGCCGGCGTCCCGCCGATCCCACGGCTCAGTGCCGCGCGGAAGGTGAAGGCGTCGAGGCCCGGCCCCCTCACCAGGGCCGGAAGTCCCTTGAGACCTCCCAGCGCCCCCGCGACGGTCATCAGCGCCAGGGTCGCTACGATCCATGACGCGAAGGTCACGCCCACCCAGCCGCCGAGTCGGATGTCGCTCGAGTCGCGGCTGACCGCGCCCCAGTCGGCCGCCATCAGGCCCGCGGTCGCGAAGAAGCCGAAGATCATCTGGATGATCAGGGCGAACGCCCGGAGAGAACCGGGGTCCCCCGGTCCTGCCGCCGGATCGGCCCCGGGTGGCCGGAAATCCCCGACGCCTCCGACCGTCATCAGCGCGGCCAGGCCGAGCATCAGAGCCGGGAAGACCACCAGGACGCTCATCAACGCCGCGATCACGCGGACGAGGTAGCGCCCGGCGATCGCCGTGACGACGCACCAGGGGAGCGAAGTCACCAGGAACACCGGGCTCATCAGCGTGATACCATCCAGAGAGACCGGGTCGAGCAGCCTCGGGTCGAGCAAGCGGAAAGCGATGAACCCTTCGAGGGTCAGGTCGGTGGCGTAGGAGGCGCCCGCCGCGAACCAGACGACCTGCGCCAGCCCGATCGCGACGCCCGCGATCCACGCCGACCCGGTCGCGCCGAAGGTGCTGGCGGCGACGACGATGAGGGGCCGCCCGGTCCTCATCCCCCACATCGCCGGGACATAATAAAGGAACTGATAGCAGAGCAGTCCCGCGGTCATCGCCCCCAGGATCGACCAGCCCAGCCCGCCGCTCGAGAGCGCCTGGCGGCCGAGCTGGTCAAAATAGACGACCCAGAAGAACAGGCCGATGTAGTTGGGCGCGACGCTCCGGAGCCACCCCCGACGTTCGAGCGGCGGGCTCTCGAGGGCGGCCAGCAGCGCCGGTGGGACGGCGGGGGGATCGGCCATCGTTGGAGATCCGTCCTCGATGGGGTGCGCCACGCGATGCCTCTGAAGGACCCATCTCCTTGCCGGTGAGGAGATTCGGAAGAGGATCGGGGCCATCTGGGACATCATATAACCGAGCGGGGCGTCCGCCGCAATGGGCCGCCCTGTTTCGCGGCTGGTCGGTGGGTGGGCCGGCGCGGGCGGTCGCCGACGGGTCAGATATAAACTCGCCCCTCGGCCCTCGCCCCTCGATCCTCGAGTGGGAGGGCCGGTGCGGGCGGTCGCCGACGGGTCAGAGGCGGAGGCATCGGGCGATGACGTTCCGCTGGATGTCGTTGGTCCCCGAGGCGATCAGGCTGGCGACGCTGTCGCGCAGGTCGCGCTCGATGCCGTGCTCGGTGACGTAACCGGCCGCCCCGAACAGTTGCACGGCGTCGAGGCTGTTCTTGACGAAGCAGTCCGAGACGTAGAGCTTGGCCATCGCGGCCTCGCGGGTGGCGTCGCGGCCCTGCGCCTTGAGCCAGCCGACCTTGTAGACCAGTGGGCGGCAGGTCTCGAGGCGCACCGCCATGTCCACGATCCGGTCGGCGACGGCCTGGAACTTGCCGATCGGCTGGCCGAACTGCTTGCGCCGCCGGGCGTGCTCGATGCAGCGTTCGAGCTGGCGCCGCATCGTGCCGAGGGCCCCCGCCAGGATCGCGCCGCGCTCCCATTCCATCGAGCAATGGAAGGTCTCGGCCCCCCGGCCCACGCGGCCCAGGAGGCTCTCGGGGGGCAGCGCGCAGTCCTCCAGCGCCAGCTCCCCCATCGGCGCCGTGCGGACGCCGAGCTTGGGGATCTCGCGGACGACGCGCAGGCCGGGCGTCTCGCGCGGGATCAGGAACGCGGCCAGGCCCAGCGCCCCCTTCCCCGGCTCGGTCGAGGCGTAGCAGACGAAGAGGTCGGCCACCGGGCCTGCGGTCACCCAGGTCTTCCGGCCGTTGAGCACCCAGCGCTCTCCTCGGCGTTCGGCGCGGGTCTGCATGCCATAGATGTCGGAGCCCGCCTCGGGCTCGCTGGCCAGATTGGCGCCGACCAGGCTGCCGTCGCAGAGCCCCGGCAAGTAGCGCCGCTTCTGCTCCTCGGTCCCGTAGAGCAGGATCGGGATCGTGTTGGTCCACATGCAGGCGCTGATGGCGAAGATCAGCCCGGTGTCGGCGCAGCCGAAGCCCAGGCCCTCCATCGCGGCGATGGTGACGGCCAGGTCGAACCCCTTGCCGCCATACTCGACCGGGACCGGCAGCCCCTGGATGCCGAACGCGGCGCAGCGCCGCCAACCTTCACGCCAGAACTCGCGGCGCTCGTCGCGGCCGAGCAGGTCGTCGACCAGCTCCGTTTGCGCGAACTTCACGGCCGCATCGTGCCAGGCTTGCTGATCCGCACTCCATGCGAAGTCCATACCATTCCCGGCGCAGTGTCCGCCGCCCGGAGGCGTCGGGTGAATCGCCGACCTCCTGCGAAGCCTTTGAGAGTGAACAAGAGCGGTCCTCGAGACGATCCATCCCACCAGGGTTCATCGCGGCGGTGCCATTCAACCCGGGGAGCGATCCCCGCTCCTTCTCCCGCTCCCACGGGGAGATCGCGGGCCCGTTCTCCCCGGATTGCGATTGACTCGGGACCGGGCCGGCCACCATGATAGGATCGATCTCCCGCGAGAGGAAGTTCCCCCCGTGGGAGATCGTCGAAAACGTCTCGGCCTGTGGGAAGCCGGTGCGATGCCGGCGCGGCCCCGCCGCTGTAAGTGGGAACGGTCCGTTCACGAACCGGGCCACTGCCCGAAGTCGGGTGGGAAGGCTGACGACCGACGGCCCACGAGCCAGAAGACCTGGCCGAGACCTCCGAGTCCTCTGACGCCTTCGAGGGTGGGGCGGTCGAGGGATCTCGCGGACGCGGCGACCCCTGTTAGCACTCTTCCCGGGGTCGGCCCTCAATCGTCCGTCCTATCCCTTCCAGCACGACCTTCGGCATGCGGCGTCAATCCCAAGCGAGTGGGCAATCCTACCGCAGGCGCCGTAGAGTGAGGACCGCCGTTGTTCGTGATCCTGACCACCGCCGACACCGAGATCCAGGCACTCGCGGCGGCCGTCCGCCGCCTGCCCGACGATTTCGAGGCGGTCCGCGCCCGCAACGCCAACGAGCTCCTGCCCGCCGGGGCCCTGGAGCGGTTCGTCGCCGACGATCTCCCCCGCGCCCGCGCGGTGATCGTCCGCGTCCTGGGCGGCCGGCCCTACTTCGCCGAGGGGTTCGAGCGACTCTCGCGGGAGTGCCGGGCGCGGGGCCTCGCCTTCTTCGCGCTGCCCGGCGAGCAGGCACTCGACCCGGAACTGACGGCGCTCTGCCACGCGCCCTTGCCCCTGGTGACGCAAGTCCTGGAATACTTCACCCACGGCGGCGTGCCCAACCTCGTCAACCTGCTCCGCTGCTTGAGCGACAACCTGTTGCTGTCGGGTTACGGCTATGACCCGCCGACGGCGCTGCCCCGCGACGGCCTCTTTCATCCCGATGCGCCCGACGGCCTGACCCTGGCGACCTGGCAGGCCCGGTTCGCCCGGCCGGATCGCCCGACGATCGGCCTGATCTTCTATCGCGCCCACTGGATGGCGCGGAACCTCGCCCCGATCGACGCCCTGGTCCGCCGGCTCGAGGACCTCGGGGCGAATGCCCTCCCGATCTTCTGCTACAGCCTGAAGGATGACCCGGACCAGGAGGGGGGCGTCCCGGCCGTCTTCCGCGAGTTCCTGACCGACGCGCACGGGTCCGCTCGGGTCGATGTCCTGATCAGCACGCTCAGCTTCACCGTCGCGAACCTCAGCGAGGGGACGCACACGGAGGCGTCGGGGGCCGTCGTCGACCTGCTCGAGCGGCTCGACGTCCCGGTGCTCCAGGCGGTGCTCTGCACGTCGAGCTCGGCCGACTGGGAGGCCAGCGCCGCCGGCCTGACCCCTCGCGACACGGCGATGAACGTCGTCTTGCCCGAGTTCGACGGCCGGCTCAACACCGTCGCCATCAGCTTCAAGGAGGAGGGGACATTCGACGAGCGCCTGGGCACGGCGATCCGATCGTATGTCCCGAAGCCCGATCGCGTCGACTATGTGGCGCGGCTGGCGCTCCACTTCGCCCGGCTCCGTCGCACGCCGAACGCCGAGCGGCGCGTCGCCATCCTCTTCGGCAACTATCCGACGAAGAACGCCCGGATCGGCAACGGCGTGGGCCTCGACACCCCCGCCTCGGTGATGACCCTGCTCCGGGCCCTGCGCGACGCCGGCTACACGGTCGGCGACCTGCCGCTCGACGGCGACGCGCTGATGCACCGGCTGATCGACCGCTGCACGAACGACGAGGAGTTCCTCACCGACGACCAGTTGCGGGACGCCGTCGGCCACGT
>JAFANO010000122.1 GCA_019232645.1 Planctomycetaceae bacterium
GAGGGGTACTTCATCGTCAGCCGGCTGCCGAGGTTGCCGTCGACCCACTCCATCAGGGCGTCCTCGTGGGCGACGGCGCGCTTGGTCACGAGGTTGTAGATGTTGTTGGCCCAGTTCTGGATCGTCGTGTAGCGGCACCGGCCCCCCGTCTTGACGATGATCTCGACGACCGCCGAGTGGAGGCTCTCGGTCGAGTAGACCGGCGCGGTGCAGCCCTCGACGTAGTGGACCTGGGCCCCTTCCTCGACGATGATCAGCGTCCGCTCGAACTGGCCCATGTTCTCGGCGTTGATCCGGAAGTAGGCCTGGAGCGGGATGTCGACCTTCACGCCCGCCGGGACGTAGACGAACGACCCGCCCGACCAGACCGCCGTGTTCAGCGCGGCGAACTTGTTGTCGTGCGTCGGGATCACCGTCCCGAAGTACTCGCGGACCAGGTCGGGATGCTCGCGCAGGGCGGTGTCGGTGTCGACGAAGATGACGCCCTTCTTCTGCAGGTCCTCGCGGAGGCTGTGGTAGACGACCTCCGACTCGTACTGCGCGCCGACGCCGGCCAGGAACTTGCGCTCGGCCTCGGGGATGCCCAGCTTGTCGAAGGTGTTCTTGATCTCGGCCGGGACGTCGTCCCAGGTCTTGCCCTGGCGGTCGGCGGCCTTCATGTAGTAGTGGATGTCGTTGTAATTGAGATGGCTGAGGTCGCCGCCCCAGGTCGGAGTCGGCTTCTGCCAGAAGACGTCGTGCGCCTTCAGGCGGATGTCGCGCATCCACTGGGGCTCGCCCTTCATCTCCGAGATCTGGTGGACGATGTCGCGGTTGAGCCCCTTCTCGCTCTTGAACGAGTAGTGGGCGTCCGAGTCGCGGAACCCGTACTTGTACTCGTCCTTGATGCCTTGCACCTGGCTGCTCAGGTCGATCGTCATAACAATCCTCTCATCCTCTCCCGAGTCGGGTGCGTGCGGCGCACCCGCCCGAATCGGTCCCGGTGCGCCACGCGCACCCGACGCATGTCTCAAAGTCAGAATGCCAGTTGCTTGAGCGGGGCGTGCTGCTTCTCCATCTCGTCCTCGTCCCGGGCGGCTTCCGGATACTTCTCGCGGACCCAGTCGTAGCCTTGCGTCTCCAGGACGTCGACGAGCTCGGGGCCGCCGTTCTCGACGATCCGGCCGCCGAAGAGGATGTGCACGAATCCCGGCTTGATGTAGTTGAGGATGCGCTGATAGTGCGTGATCACCAGGATCCCGGTCGTGTGCTTGGCCGCGAACCGGTTGACCCCCTCCGAGACGACGCGGACGGCGTCGATATCGAGGCCGCTGTCGGTCTCGTCGAGGATGGCGAACGCGGGGCGGAGCATCGCCAGTTGCAGGACCTCGGCCCGCTTCTTCTCGCCGCCGGAGAACCCCTCGTTGAGGTAGCGCCGGGCGAACTCCTGGTCCATGCCCAACTCGTCCATCTGCTCGCGCAGCTCCTTGCGGAAGTCGCGCATCGGGATCAGGTCTTCCCCCTCCTTGCGGTCCGGGTGGCGGATGTTGGTGACCGCCTGCCGGAGGAAGCTCGCCACGGTGACGCCGGGGATCGCCGTCGGATACTGGAAGGCGAGGAAGAGCCCCGCCTTGGCCCGCTCGTCGGGCTCCAGGGCCAGGAGGTCGCGGCCGTCGAGCGTCACCGAGCCCTCGGTCACCTCGTAGCTCGGGTGACCCATCAGCGCGTAGCTGAGGGTGCTCTTGCCCGAGCCGTTGGGACCCATCAGCGCATGGACCTCACCCTGCCGGATCGTGAGGTCGACCCCCTTCAAGATCTCCTTGCCGGCGATGGCGACGTGGAGGTTATGGATCGAAAGCACCTTGCTCATCAGTCTCCTGCCCTGTCGGGAGCGGGTTGATGGGGACGGACCGCGGACCTTCGTTGGCCGGGAGACGGGTCCCGCACCTCAGACACGAAAAATCGCATTCCCGAACAAATTCGTAGAAACCAATTCCAAATTGATATGAGTCGAGAATCCCATCGCCGAGCGGCGACGGCCGGAGGCACCGCACCGGCCCTCTCAAACGGCCTTGGCCGGGCCGGGAGCGACGCCCGGCCTGGCCTCGAAGTCGCAGGAGCGGTGGCCGTCGAGGCGGCAGTGGCTCAGCCGGAGGCCCCGTCCGAGGATCTTCTCGAACATCTTCCGCTCCATGGTGCAAACGGCGCGATCGACCTCGGCCAGCTCGTAGTAGGGGCACGAGTGCTGCTTGAGCACGGGCGTCATGTCGCCGTCGCCCCGGGTGACCTCGGCCTCGATCCCGCGACCATTGAGCAGCGAGCCGAGCTGGACCAGCCGGCCCTCCCACTCGTCGCCGGTGACCTGTGCCCGATAGAGCTCGGCCAGCCGGTCGGTGATCCGGTTGAAGAGGACCCGACGGAGCTTGCGGTCCTCGACCGTTTGCATCATCTCTCCCCAGAGGACCACGGCCAGGTCGGCGTAGTTCTGACCGAGGCGCTTGTGCGCCTCGACGCTCGCCCGGTATGTGTGCTTCGGCCGGCCGCGGCCGCCGTGCTCGATCCCACGCTCCACCATGCCCGAGCCGACCAATCGCGTCAGGCGGTTGCGGACCGCGGTGGGCGTCACGCCCAACCGCTCCGCCATCGCGGCCACGGTCAGCGGCCCATGACGTCGGATCAGATCCAGGAGTGATCGATCCGAAGAGTCGGTGATGGTCATGGTCGCCCCTCCAATGGGCTCGGAACGGGGCCCATGGCCCGGATCGCGCCGTACCCCGTATCGCCCGGTCTTATTGTAAAGACGCCCCCGCGCCTCGTCCACCGGGTGGCGGCGATTTTTCGATATTTCCGCAAAAAAATTTGCGAAAAGTCGAGACTGTAGCGAGGAGACCGGGGGCCAATCCGTGATTCGGCCCGAGCAATCCCGGGGACCAGGGCTCCGGACCTCGTGCGATGACAGTCGGCTTGCCTCCTGCTCGGCGTGTGACCCCTCTCAGAGCCTCGGCGGTGGGAATCGAGCCCATGGCGTCCGGTAGCGCTGCTCCAGTCTCAGAAAAGATCAAAATCAGTACTCCGTTATTCTGGCACTTCGGCCCGATCGAGCAACCGGCGTCCCCAAAGGGGGCGTCGCGCGCGATGCACCCGC
>JAFANO010000371.1 GCA_019232645.1 Planctomycetaceae bacterium
GGTGCGGCGGTGGCTGTGGCGGGAGTGGATTTTCCCACAGACGGGGGTAGACGCGGTCGTGCAAAAACTCCCGGGGCCGGTGCAAGACCTGTTGCTTTACGGCCTTGCACCAGCCGCGTAGTTCAGTCAGGTTCTGCATCAGTCGAGTTCAGAGGTATTCGACGCGGTTTGCCATCTCCCGAGGTTCCAACACCTGCCAGAGGAGCACCAGGGCGCCGAGGATTTGCCCGATGGTGCGCGCGTGCTGATGGCAGTAAACAATCCCCGCGTGACGGACCCCCTGGGCGTGCAGCATCAGGTAGTCCTCGTCATGCGTGACGATGACCCGACCGGCGGGCAAGGCAAAGGCGATGTGGTCGATGTCGTCCGCGCCTTGGAGGCCCACTTCGCGTGTGGTCGTGACATCGATGGCCCGGCGGCGCAGGCCCGTGGCAATGGCGGGCGAGACGTGCTCATCAAGATGAGACTTGAGGACCAGAGGCATCCGTACCTCGGAGTCTCTCTTGAAGCGGCGATGGGGAGGTCTGCTTCAGTTGCTCGAGGAGGGCCTCGGCCCGGGCCATCTCCTGCCGGATCTCCTGGGCATTGTCCGAGTAGTAGGCCAGGGCGGCGTGGACGTCCGCCAGCGTGAGCTGAGGGAAGTTCGTCACGATCTCATCGGGGCTCTGCCCTCGAAGCTCGTGCCAGACATAGACATCCTGCACGCGGATCCTCGTGCCCGCGACGCAGGCCTTTCCGCCACAGACGCCAGGCTTCTTCTCGATGTGCTTCACCAGAACGGGATCCATCACGGCTCTCCTTTCCACTTCAAACTCATTCTAGCACAGGCTTGAAGCCCGCCGCCTCCGCTACGTCGGCGAGTGCTGGATCGCCAACCCGGTTCTCTGATCGTTTTTGTACCTTTTTTGGGTTCTACCCGAAGTACAGCTACAACTTCTGCTGGGTGGTGCGGACGCTACGGCAGGAGGGGGAGGATGGTCGGTGGCGGCGTCGGACCCCTACGGTGGCCGCGGGTTTGGCGGACCACGTCCGGTCGTTGAGGAGGGAATGGTTGAGCTTCC
Source organism: Planctomycetaceae bacterium (assembly GCA_019232645.1). Taxonomy (GTDB): domain Bacteria; phylum Planctomycetota; class Planctomycetia; order Isosphaerales; family Isosphaeraceae; genus JAFANO01. Next base: position 1,062 of record JAFANO010000371.1, read on the forward strand.
CGACCGTTCAATGAACGTAGGGCACCACCTTTCCCCCCCGCTTTTAGGAAAAAGCAGGTCATGGCGATTCTCTTCGTTCCCACCCAGGATCATGACATTCGATCGAAGAGATCGCGGAATGGCGCGGTTTAGACCCCCGCCCGTCGTCGGACCTCAAGGTCGTTGAGGCCCGGTCTTCTCGGGCCCGTCCTTGTCCGCGATGAACACGTCCCGGTGCGGGAACGTCTCGAACAGCGCGGCCGGCTTGCCGAAGTTGGTGGCCAGCACGTCGAGCGGGTTCCCGGCGATCCACTGCGACAGGTCGATCGTCTCGTAGACGCCGGTGTTGAACCCGATCAGGACCCGGCACGGCGTGTCGCCGACGTTCTCGATCGAGTGCCCGTACCCCTGCGGGATGTAGCCGACGTCGCCCTTGTCCAGCGTCTCGGTCCGGTACCGGCCGTGTGAGCCGAACATCGTCACGCTGACCTGCCCCTCGATGACGTACTGCCACTCGTCGGCGGTCGGGTGCCAGTGCAGCTCCCGCATCGCCCCCGGGTCGAGGTCGAGGATCACGCCCGTGATCGTTTTCGAGATCGGGAACCGGGTGGAGTCGACGCGCCACTCCCGGCCCCCTTTGAATAGGGCGTGCGGGTTTTGTTCGAGGAGCTCAAACTTGTGCGTCTGCGGCGGCAGCTTCCGCCCCTGGAGGGGGATCGACTGCTCCTCCGGCGGCACCGCCCCACGGGCGAAGTACACCTCGTCCTTCGGGAACCCGTCGAAGGCCGACTCGGGGACGCCGAAGTTCTTCGCCAGGAGCGGCTTGGGGGTGTGGCCGATCCAGTCGCTGATGCTGAAGGTGCCGAACTCCGAGAAGTAGCCGTTGTCGAAGATCAGGATGAAGTGCGTCGGCTTGTCCCCCAGGCATTCGAGCATGTGGCCGTGGCCGCGCGGGAAATACCACACGTCGCCGGGGCCGAAGTCGTTCGTCTCGGCGTTCCCCTGCGGGTCGATGACCGTCGTCCTGACCCGCCCCTCGATCACGAACGCCCACTCGGCCGCGGTGGCATGCCAGTGCAGCTCGCGCATGGCCCCCGGCTCGAGCCTCATCGAGACGCCGGCGATCCCCTTGGAGATCGGCAACTGCACGACGGTCGCTTCCTTCCCATAGCTCTTGCCGATCACCCGTCCTTCCGACTTCTCGAGGGCGAATTTGAAAGTCGGCAGTTCCTTGTCGGCGAGCAGCGGGTCGGGGACGTTGTTCATGAAGCTCGGGTCGCCGGCTTCAGCCCGCTTGGTGCCGGCGAGTGTTGCGGTCGTGACGGCCGCGAACGCCGCGGCCGCTGCCATGAAGTCCCGTCGAGGCATGTCCAACATGGGAAGCTCCCTTCGATGATCTGATACGCATTCCAGATCTTTTGTGCGCTCTGTCCGGATCTGAAATTTGAGATTTCCAAATTTCAAATCAGCAGGCCGAGCGCACGAAAATTCCTGGTATCCGAATGAGTGGTGATCGAACGGTCCGACGGCACGACTCGAATCCCCAGCGGCCTCACCCCGACGAGGTCAAGTCGAACATGGCCGCCAGGTCCGACCCTCGGGTGGCGTCTCAGGCCGTGTAGGAATGGGCTCCGACACCGGCCAGCTTGCCGCCTTCGACGATCAGATACTCCTTGCGAATCGGCCGGCCGGCGAACCAGCACTCGAGGATCTCGCGAACTCCCGCGGCGTAGCGGGCCTGGGCCGAGAGGCTCGTCCCGGACACATGCGGCGTCATGCCGTGATGCGGCATCGTCCGCCAGGGGTGGTCCGGCGGCGCCGGCTGCGGGAACCAGACGTCTCCGGCGTAGCCGGCGAGCTGTCCGCTCTCCAGGGCGCGGACGATGGCGTCGCGGTCGCAGATCTTTGCGCGGGCGGTGTTCACGATGTAGGAGCCGCGCTTCATCTTGCCCAGGAGATCGTCGTTGAAGAGGTGCTCCGTCTCGGGGTGCAACGGGCAGTGGATCGAGATCACGTCGCAGACGCGGACCAGCGACTCGACGCTCGGGTGGTACGTCAGCCCCAGCTCCTTCTCGACCGCATCCGGCAGGCGATGCTTGTCCGTGTAGTGGAGCTTCACGTCGAAGGGCTTGAGGCGCTTCAGGACGGCCACGCCGATCCGGCCCGCGGCGACCGTGCCGACATTCATGCCCTCCAGGTCGTAGGCCCGCTCGACGCAATCGGCGATGTTCCAGCCCCCCTTGACGACCCACCCGTACGACGGCAGGTAATTGCGGACGAGCGCGAGGATCTGCATCACGGCGTGCTCGGCGACGCTGATGCTGTTGCAATAGGTCACCTCGGCGACCGTGATCCCGCGGTCGATCGCCGCCCGCAGGTCGACGTGATCGGAGCCGATCCCGGCGGTGACGGCCAGCTTGAGCTTGGGCGCCCGCGCGATCCGCTCCGCGGTCAAGTAGGCGGGCCAGAACGGTTGCGAGATGACGACATCGGCGTCGGGCAGCTCGTTCTCGAAGGCGCAGCCCGGGCTGTCCTTGTCGGAGGTCACCACGAGCGTGTGCCCGGCGCGCTCCAGGTACGCGCGCAGTCCCAACTCGCCCGAGACGCTCCCCAGCAAGGTGCCGGGCTTGAAATCGATGCCCTCCGGGGTCGGTAGCGTCTGGCCGTCGGGATAGCGGCTCAGCGAGGGGATCTCGTCCCTCGCGTAGGAGGTCGGATACCCGGTCACCGGGTCTGGATACAGGACGCAAATCACCTTGGCCATCGTTGATGCTCCTTGGAATGACCTTGGAATGAAGGGAACTCATCGTGTCCGTGAGCGAGAGGGAGCCGAAGACGGCGGGCCGAAGCCGCCGGCAGGGAGCACCGGCGCACGCTCGAATCCCTCGGGCAACGTACCGGTCAGGCTCCCGAGAAAGGTCACGATCTCGTCGACCTCGGGGTCGGAGAGATCGGCGTCGAGCTGGACCTTGGCCATGATCCGAACGGCCCTCGGCAAGGCGTCGACCGCGCCGTCGTGGAAGTAGGGGGGCGTCATCGCGACGTTGCGAAGTCCGGGGACCTTGAACTTGTAGAGGTCGGCGGGATCGTTCGTCACGTCGAACCGGCCCTTGTCGACGTCCTGGCTGCCGGTCTCCTTCCAGTACTCGGAGACCACGCCGAACTTCCGGAACCCGAGTCCGCCGAGTCCTGGCCCCTTGTGACAGTCGACGCAGCCGGTCTCGATGAACGTCCGTAACCCCTTGCGTTCGGCCGCCGAGAGGGCGTCGGGCGCGCCTCGAAGATAGTCGTCAAATCGGGACGGCGAGACGAGCGTCCGCTCGTACGCGCCGATGGCCTTGCCCCAGTTGTCCTCCGAGAGCGGGTCGGCCTCGCCGGGGAAGGCGTCCTGGAACATCGCGGCGTAGCCGGGAATCGCCTTCACCCGGGCCATGGCGGTTGGGAAGTCGGGGTTGCCAAAACCCGGCCCCAGCAACCCTTGCTTCGCCTGCTCCTCGACGTTCGCGAACCGGCCGTCCCAGTGCTCCTTGAAGTACAGCCCGGCGTTCAGCACCGTGGGAGCGTTTCGAGGGAGAGGTTGGTCGTGCACGCCGACCGACTTGGGCAGTCCGTCGGTGGCGTAAAGTGCGGGTTGATGGCATCGCGCGCAGCCCACGGTGCCGTCGGCGGAGATGCGCGGGTCGAAGAACAGCTTGCGACCCAGGCGGACGCGTTCCGGGGTGACCGGGAACTCCGCGGTCGCCATGTCCTTCGGGAGCGGTTGAAAGAGACCCCGGGCCTCCTTGAGGAGATCGGCGTCATCCATCGCAAGGGCGGATTTCGCGACGAGGCCGGCGGCGATCGCGACCGCGACAAGGCAAAAGATCCAGATTCGTGTGTAATCAGCAACATCGAGCGGTCTCATGAGAGTCCTCTGGAGGTTCATCAGTCGCCGATCAGAGCGCCAGACCGTCATGGACTCCGACCTTCAACGAACATCTCGATGGGAAGCGGATGTTTGATCACGTTGCTGCCGTAATTCGGATCATGCCGTCAGGCTGAACACACCCGTTGGCGTCCTTGGCGCGGGCCAAGAGGGTGTGTGGTCCCGGCTTCTCGGGTGTAAGCCGGTCGAGTTTCCGGCGTCGCCAGGCAAGCCGTTGAGCTGGGACGATCAACTCCGCCAGAGCCCAGGTTTCGCCTCCGTCGGTGCTTATGACGATCCTCGGTCTCTCCCGACCATGCCGCGCCGGCGATCGTGTCCAGCGTGTTCGATGCGAGCGTCTCGTAAACGCCGGGGCGCGCGCCCTCGGATTTCACCTGGATCTCTCCCGGCGCGCGTCGAACGGACTGTCCCACGACATCGTCCCAGTACCCGTAGTCGGGTGCAACCGCGCCAGTGCCACAAGTTTCAGCCGAATTCCGATGGTTTCCGACCGTGAGCTGGCTTGGGTTAGCTTACCCGTGCCTCTGACCACTTGAAAATCGAGGGGCCTTTCCTGTGAAGTGGCAGGATCTGACAATATCTATCCTCCAACGGACCATCCTACGTGTGCCGCACTCCTCCTGGCAACGCACTTCGCACCTTGACTTGGTCCAGCGGACCGCTCGCGCGAAGGTTGGATCGAAATGTATCAATCGTATTTGACATCAAAAGCACCTGCTGGGATGACGACTTAAGGGACGTCAGGGAAGCAAAAGCCCTCAAACGCCGCATAATCGTTGGCACTGGCGCGAGAGCACCCGGTTGATCAGCCTCATGCTGAGATCCCGTCCTTAACTCCACGCCTGACTCTTTTCCGTCGCCCCGATGCGGATCGGAGGAATGATTCGCACCTTTCGAGTGCGGCTGTGCTGCGAATCCTGTAGGCCAGCCCCCTTGAGAGCGCAGAGTTCATTCCTGATCCGTATGAAGCGGCGGAAGTCGTCGTAGTAGAGCATCGAGACGCCGAATTGTCGCAGCCGGACGCAGACCCGCTGGCCGATCTGGCTCAAAGCCTCGAGAACACCTACTCCCCGGCGTGAGGACGCGACGTGCGGGATGGTGCCCCCGGTGGTCCGCACCGATCCGGTAGCCCTTCCCTCCCGCTTGACCTCCGCCCGGACGGCTCCTCCGTTTCGGATCATGTGATCCGTTGCTTCGGCCACGGGGTGCTGGACGAGGTCGTGGAAGATGATCGGCAGCACCACAGGCGGGTGGTCCGCCAGAGCGAGCGAGGCCGTGACCAGCCCGGTCCCGTTGGAGTTCATCCCCTGCCCGAACATCAGCGATGTGCGCCGGTCGTGACTCGCCCACAACAGGTGGGCAATGGCCCAGCCGGCGGCGAACGTCAGGACGCAGAGGTCGAGCACGATCGCGAGCGTTGCGGCGAGGAAGTCCGGGTCTGGAGTGGGTGTGGCGGAATCGTCCTGCCCCGACAGGTCCGACTGATACTCGCTCTCCACCCAACTCCAGAATGCCTGCAAGGGGTCATCTCCCTCGGCGTCGGCGATGTGCCGGTCACACCGCCGCATGTATTCGAGGTAATCGTCCGATTCGCGGATCCGGTCTCCGTGGAGACCATGACGAGTCCGAGGTTCTCCAGCCATGATGACTCTCCTAACCATGCGGGCTCCCTCGCGATAGCCCGGTGCGAGTCCCTTTTTCGAAATCGCTCCCTCGCCAGCCGGATCAGGCTTGCAGCCACGGTGTCACCCCGCCATCCATGTCTGTAGCAAGTGTTCGCCCGTCATCCTTTCCTCTTCGGGGGACATGACTGTCGGTCGAACGCGTCCCGCCTCGGTGCGATCGATCCTTGACCGGCTTGAGGGTTGCTGAGAAGATCGCCGGCGCGCCACTTGACACTTTTTCGCCGGAGGTTCCGCGCTCCGATTTGACCTCGCCCCCCGTGAAGACAGTCGGCTTCAGACGTGGGGAGGAAAGCGATCACCTTCGCCGGGCCACGCGGAGAGCCCGCGGAGGGACGAAGCGAGATCCTGCACGATCGCGGCGGTCTTCTGCCACGCGAGGCTCAGAGCCAGCGGGGCGAGCACGATCATGAAGGACCAAAGCACCAGATCGAGCAGCATCCTCCGTCGCCTCTTGGGACCGCCCTTCCGAGACACGCGACTGGGGAGCGCCAGGGGCCTCGCGTTCGGTGGGCCACTCTTACCGCCCCGGGTGGGTTCACCCGGGCCTCCGCACCTTGCCCCCAGTAGGTCCCGCGAAGAATGTCGCTGGAACCCTTCAGCGTTTTTTTCGATGGAGGGATGATAGGGGTCGAGCCGCGGCGCGATTTGACACTGATCCTGGGACGGGCCCGGGCCGGCGACGAGCGGGCCGGGGGTGAACTCATCGCGCCGGTCTATGACCAGTTGCGCCAGGTCGCCGCCCGCCTGATGCGCCATGAGCGGCAGGACCATACCCTGTCGCCCACCGCGGTGGTCCACGAGGCCGTGATCCGGTTACCGGGCGACGCGGTCTTCGACAAGTCCCCGGACCGAGCTTTCCTGTTCGTGTCGGCCGCGCGGGCCACGCGGGAGGCCCTCATCGACCACGCGAGGCGGAGGGCCGCCGACCGCCGGGTCAGGGCGAACCCCGCCAGCGCCAGGCCCGCCGAGAGGACCAGCCAGGTCGCGTACGAACCGGGATAGGGCAGCCGCGCCAGCGGCCGGTGCAGGGCCGCCAGGAACGGCGCAAGCGCGAAGGGCAGCGACTCGTGGAGCGGCAGCGAGGGGATCGGGCGATGGAGGAGCCGTCCTGCAACTCCAGGTCGTAGGTCCGGTCGGGCGGATATGTTACCAGGATCGAGACGGCCGTGTCGAACCCCGTGTCATCGGCCCCGAGCCCCGGGCCGAAAAGGCTCCGACCGTTCCGCGACGTCGCCAGCATCTCCGCCAGCAGAAGCAC
>JAFANO010000386.1 GCA_019232645.1 Planctomycetaceae bacterium
GGCCCGCCAACACCCCTCCAATCATCCGAGCCCGGCGCACCGATGAACCGGTGCGCACCGTCGGCGGGTCGCCGCCACTCCAGGCCACGCCCGAAGCGGGTGACGAGGGACCGGCCACCTGCCACGTGCCCGTGGTCTCAGATCGCTCGGAGCGTGGGAGCGGCTCGGGGTCCAGCATCGGCCATGACTCTCGGAACGGGGGAGGACTTCCCCAGAGGACACATCCATGCGGCATGCGAGATGCGCAGGGGGACGCGTAAGATAGGCGCATGCAATCGCGTCCGCACCATCCGTACTATAGGCTCCGCGAGTCCGAGTGTCAATCGTGCCGCTGCTGGGGATGCGAAATTCCACACAAAAGCGACGTCTTCGCAACTTTCCTCATTCAGAACAGCGGGTCTAACATCCAGGTTCACGAATCCCGGTCTCCCCCGGCATCTTCGAGACGCGACGCGCCCGGCGACCGATCATATCAGGAGCCAAGGCATTATGTATGCGCGGAGGGTGCCACTCCCGATCTCCCTCTGGTCGATTCGGATTGTCAGAGACGACCGCGCGTCGTCTCACCTCACTCAGACCTCACTCAGATCATCGAGCCAAGAGCGGATCCGTCTCGCAAATGCAAATCGGCCAGGGAGACTCTCGGCGTGAAAATGGCACCTCGTCTCCGAAACAAGGTGTAAGGATGGATGAATGGACCATCTCTCGATCGTGAAGGGTCGTTGAAGGGGCAGGAACCAGGGCTGGGTGCAATCATGCAAGCGTGTGTCTCTTCCAGTGGAGGCTGAACGCGTCGAACGGCTCGGCGGGAGGGTTGCCGTCGAAGGGGACGACGAAGTACTCGCACGCGAGCGTCTCCTTGTCGATCGTAAGCCGCAGAAACCCGGGCTGGGTGTCGTTGTACGACTCGAGGGTAACGCCCTCGGCCAGCGTCTGGAATGGTGTCCGGATCTTCTCGTTGTCGGGCTGGGTCTGGAGCTTGTGCATCAGCTTCTCGGTGTTGGCGTAGCCGCCGGCCCCGGCGACGACGTAGGGGATGTGGCGGGCGCCGACGGTCCTCGTGAACCGCTGGTAGCTATGGACGTGCCCTGAGAAGACGGCGTCGGGGAACCGGCCGGTCGTCGTGATGGCGCGATCCAGGGCGATCCCGATGTCGGGCGATCCGCCGTGGGGCCGGTCGAGCGAGTACGGAGGGTGATGCACGGCGACGACCAAACACTTCTCGGGCGAGGCGGCCTTCAACTGGTCCTGCAACCACTGCTTCTGCTCGTTCATCCCCCGGCCGTCGAGCGTCCCGTCCACGTTGGAATAGAGCCCGATGATCGTCACGAAAGGGGCGTCCAGTGTCCAGTAGACGTAGGGCTGGGTCATCGTGTCGCGCCAGCTCGTGACCGGTCGCGGCTCGGTGTCGCAGAAGTTCTTGATGAAGCCCGTCAGCGAGGGCTCGGTGTCGGGCTCGTCCCCGGACTGCACCCGCGTGTCCCCGTCGTGGTTGCCGGGGATGGCGAAGATGTACGGCTGATAATACTGATAGGGCTCGTAGAATTCCGTGGGGTAGAGCGCGCTCTGACCGTTGAAGTAGATGACATCGCCCAGGTGAAAAAGGAAGGAAGGCTTGTGTCCTTTGTCCGCCGCGTCGCACTGGGCCTCCATCTGCATGGCGATGGCCTCCTGGACGTCCGTGCCATGGACCCCGCCGGTGTCGCCGACGGCGTGGAAGACGATCCGGCCCGCGTCGTTGATCGGTTCCTCGGGCATGATCACGCGCAGGGGTAGCTTCAGGTTCTGCAGGTTCGTCAGGGGGGGCGGGATGAACCGTGGGTTCTCCTTGAACGGAGCGATGGGGTCGCCGAATCCTCGCCTCGGCTTGGGTTGCCGCTGCTGGCTTCGGTGGAGGTCGTCGAGGCGCGGGTGGCTGAGATGGGGGTGAGACGGCATCGAGAGGCTCCACATCGTCGGGCCGACGGATGCCCGGGAAGGTCCGGGCAGATCGTTACGCACGCGCTGGTTTGAACAACCAGGGGAAGCAACACTATCGCCGACCGAACCCGACCGCAAACCTTTTCCGGCGATCGAGGAAGCCTTTATGGCTAAATTAAGAAATCATGAAGCCCGCTCGCGAGGCCGACTGGGACCATGAGGTCGGCACGCCCCGCGCCTCGAGTGACAATGGATAAGGGTCGCTGGCCCGAGCCCGGCGGCCGACCGGACCGGGGCCTTGCCCGACTCGCCGATAAGACCAAGCCGGGTTGGTTGCGTCGAGTCTTCGACGACTCACCATCAATCGGGTGTGGGAGAGATCATGGGCAGCCTCGCTCTGGGGGTCTGGTGCATCTTCGCCGACTCGACGCACCTGACTCGGCTGCCGATCCTGCCGGTTGAGGAGAGCGGAATTCGCGCTTCGCGGGATCCCGACCGTCCGTGACGTAGACCCATGCCGAATCACGGCGATGGAGGACTGAAATCCTTCACCGCTCGCCGAGGCTCCGATCCTTGAGATCTGTCAGGCGCCATCCCTGGGTGTGCCACCTGCCTTGTCGGTACGACGCGTGCCGAACCACACCCGTATGCAGGGTTCAGGGGGCGGGACGCCGGTGACTCGGGGGTCGTGGTCACTTCGTGATTCTCTCCCTGTCGCGTCCCCGTCAAGCCCGGCTCCTTGACGACCGCTGACGCGCCGCACCGGTACCTTTCCAAGGGCACTGATTTCGCCGATGGAGGCAGCCTCGACCCGCTACGCCCCAATGATGCATCCCCCACCTGATGAAGATGAGGTGGAGTTGATCCCGACCTCCCAGCCTGCGCACGCACGACATTCCTGGGAGGTGAAACATACCCGGACTACGACAGGAGCCGCCCAGGTGTTTCATTCGCCGGGTTGGAGTCGGCGGTAGTGATTCCGCCCTGAAACACCCTGCTCTGCCGGATATCGTCGGCGTCGATGCGCGCCAGCTCCTCGCGCGAGACCACGCCTCCCTGTCGGATCAGTCGGCCGGCCTGGCGCAGCTTCGCGCGGTCGATCGCGTTGCGGACGCTGCGCGCGTTGGCGAAGAGTGGCTGCTGGACCCGCAGCGCCAGGTATTCGGCGAACACCTTCCGAGACTCGTCATCGAACGAGTACATCTGCTGACTCAACATCAGCTCGGCGATCTCCATCAGCTCGTTCAGCGAGAAGTCCGGGAAGTCGATATGGTGCGCGATCCGCGAGCGAAATCCCGGGTTCGACTGGAAGAAGGTGTCCATGCGCTCCTTGTAGCCGGCCAGGATCACCACCAGGTCGTCGCGCTGGTTCTCCATCACCTGGAGCAGCATCTCGATCGCCTCCTGGCCGTAGTCGCGCTCATTCTCGGGGCGGTAGAGGTAGTAGGCCTCGTCGATGAACAGCACGCCGCCCATCGCCTTCTTCACGATCTCCTTGGTCTTCGGCGCGGTGTGGCCGACATACTGGCCGACCAGGTCGTCGCGCGTCGCCACCACCAGATGGCCCTTGCGGACATAGCGCAGATGATGCAGGATTTTCGCCATCCGCACCGCCACGGTGGTCTTGCCGGTGCCGGGCCGGCCGGTGAAACACATGTGCAGCGTGGGCCGCTCGGTGCTCAGTCCAGACTGTTCGCGGAGCCGCGCGATGAGCAGCAGCGAGGCGATCTCGCGGATGCGCGTCTTGACCGGCGCCAGCCCCACGAGGTCGCGGTCCAGCTCGTCGAGGATCGGCTGGATGTTCGACTCGCGGTAGACCTCGTCGAGGTCGATCGATGTCTTTTCGACAGTCACTTCTTCTAAACTCATAAGCGTCTCGCCCGTCCCAAGAGTTCAGGCACTCGGACCAGGAGACAAGGAGCGCGCGGTACAATCACACCCCGCAGATCCATCCCAGCCTTTCCGCGTCTCCTTGTCCCGCTGTCCAGGGATCAAGACTCGTAGCGCATCCCCTCCGGCCGGTCCGTCGCGTATGCATGGATCGTGTACTTCACCACCCGGTCTTCGAACTCCTGGCGCTCGACGCGGAAGCCCGGCTCCTCCTTCGGCCGCTGGACGATGAAGCTGAGCGCGGTGGTCTGCCGGCCGAAGCGCCGATCATAGCCGTTGACGCGGACGTAGTGGTTGGGGAACGCCTCGCGACAGCGGTTCAGCTCGAACATGACCGCCGCCGGGTCCTTCATGTCGAACATCGGGAGATCCCACAGATCCCAGTAGACGTTGCGCGGGTGCGGGTCGTCCGTGTACTCGATCGAGATCGGCCAGTCGTTGTCCAGGCAGTACTGCACCTGTGCCTTGATATCGTCATCGGTGAAGTCGGGCAGGTAGGAGAAGGTGCCCTGGGTAATTCTCATCGCGGACCTCGTTGAAGGTGAGAGGAAAGTAGGTGACCGGAAAAAATTACCAGATCACCTTATAACTCTTGTCTAGGTTATTGCTCTTTCCTCATCGCAAATCCTTTGGCAGGTAAAAGGGACAATAAGAAGACGGGAGAACCGGTTCCGTTTTACGGTCTTCCTTTGTCCCCACCCCATCATGAAGCCATGGCCTCTGGCCGTGCGACCCGAAGCGCTACGAGCGATCCGGCATGCCTCTGGGCTTGGCCCCTCGTTCGGGAGATAATTCCGATGGGCCCGCAGTGCTTCGGGGACGAGAGAGAGGCCGCCGCTCGGAGGCGCGCCGAAGAAACGCCCGCGGGGGCCGGCCCGAGACGGCGACCATATGTGAGGCATGAGTCAGATGAACTCCCCGCCCCTATTGGGGGCTTCCTGACGGAATCGGCCTGCTCGGGGGGCCCTCCTGATCCCTTGGCCTCTAGCCGAGGTTGGTCATTTCGAGGCGATCCAGAGAGGGTACCCGCCCCTTTCGGAGGCGGGTGGCGCCGCGCTGATTGCCCTTGTCAGAGGAGACTTCTCGGGTCGCCTCTTAGAACGTCGGCGTGACCAGAGCATCCGGCACGTCCGTCGACGTGAATTCGAACGTAATGTCCTTCCACGTCTCCAGCGCCTTGCGGAGCGAAGGCGACCACCGAGCGGCGCGGGCCAGGATCTCGGGCCCCTCGTTCAGATAGTCGCGGCCCGCGTTGCGCGCCTGAATCATCACCTCCACCGCGACGCGGTTGGCTGTCGCGCCCTGGGCGATGCCGTCGGGATGGCCGATCGTGCCGCCGCCGAACTGGAGCACGACATCCTCGCCCAAGTAGTGCAGCAACTGGTGCATCTGGCCGGCGTGGATCCCGCCCGACGCCACCGGCATCGTCCCCGGCATCGAGGCCCAGTCCTGCTCGAAGTACAGTCCCTGCAACGGGTTAGCGTCGACCTTGTTCTCGCGCAGCGTGTTGTAATAGCCCTGCACGGCGTTCGGGTCTCCCTCCAGCTTGCCGACGACCGTGCCGGCGTGGATGTGGTCGACCCCGGCCAGGCGCATCCACTTGCTAATCACGCGGAAGTTGACGCCGTGGGTCTTCTGGCGGGTGTAGGTGCTGTGGCCGGCGCGGTGCAGGTGCAGGATCAGGCTGTTCTTCCGCGCCCAATTCGCCATCGACTGGATCGCCGTGTAGCCGATCGTCAGGTCGATCATGATGATCACGCTGCCCAGCGCCTTGGCGAACTCGGCCCGCTCGTACATCTCCTCCATCGTGCCGGCGGTGACGTTCAGGTAGTGGCCCTTGATCTCGCCGGTGGCAGCCATGGCCTTGTTGACCGCCTCCATGCAGAACAGAAACCGGTCGCGCCAGCGCATAAACGGCTGCGAGTTGATGTTCTCGTCGTCCTTCACGAAGTCCAGGCCGCCGCGCAGCGCCTCGTAGACCACGCGTCCGTAGTTGCGCGCCGAGAGGCCAAGCTTCGGCTTGGTCGTCGCGCCGAGCAGCGGGCGGCCGTACTTGTTCAGGTGCTCGCGCTCCATCACGATGCCATGCGCCGGGCCCTGGAAGGTCTTGACATAGTGCGGCGGGATGCGCATGTCCTCCAAGCGCAGCGACTTCAGCGCCTTGAAGCCGAACACGTTCCCGATGATCGACGAGGTCAGGTTGGCGATCGAGCCCTCCTCGAACAGGTCCAAGTCGTAGGCGATGTAAGCGATGTACTGATCGGAACCCGGCACCGGGTCGACGCGGTAGCACTTCGCCTGGTAGTGCTCATGAGCGGTCAGGCGATCGGTCCAGACCACGGTCCACGTGGCGGTGGAGGACTCGCCCGCCACCGCTGCGGCCGCCTCGATCGGCTCGACACCCTCCTGCGGCACCAGCCGGAACGCGCACAGGATGTCAGTATCCTTCGGCTCATAGTCGGCATCGTAGTAGCCCATCTCGGCGTACGGCGTAACGCCGGCAGCCCAGCGATTCTTCTGCGCCCCATCGGTCTTCACTGCCATTGCGGTCCTCCTTACGACTTGGTGTGCTTGTGACGACTTGGTGTGCTTGCGAAAAAAGCGATCATCCTGAATAATGAGGAGATTTCAATAATACAAATATGAGATCATGCAAAACCAATCCGGCGCATCGCTCGGATGCGACTCGAGCGTTTCGCATCGCCGATTTCCCAGCCGATGACATTCATGCAACCATCCAGGTGGCGATCGCTGGCTCGGGAGACCCTCGTCATCGAAGTCTTGACGTAAGTCAAATCGATTCAAACGCGAATCGGCTGTCGGGTTGAGCAAGAAGTGTCGGATGTGGTGCCATTATAGCAGCGGAGGTTCGTCAAGAGAATATTCCCGTAAGTCGGGAGAAAATGATGTCCCAGAAGGACGGCAACCGTTTTTTTGCAAGTCCTGCAGTTCACGCCTGTTGTGTCGTGAATGTCCGGATCGATTCGCGGTCCCTCGTCTTAGCCGCGCGAGCGATCTCCGATGTCTGAAGCGGTCGCTCCGGAGTGAGCCGCTCGAGGGCGGTCCTGGGGACGAATTCGAGGATGCGCAACGAAACCTATTATTTTACTGGACCTTACGGGAATCCAGGTGCCATTCAATGTATGGACCCCTCTCCGGGTTGCCCCCTGTCCCAGGTCTCAACGTCCCTCGATCCCCATCACGGGTGCGGGCGCGGATAGGGATAGGGGACCGGGTAGAGGTAAGCGGGGGGAGGCTGTTGATATGCGCCTGACCCCGGTGCCCGTCCCAGGAGGCTCTGCGAGGGAACGCCCGGTGACGACCTGCCGAAGAGGTTGGGGCTGCTGATGGAGAGGCCCGACCGGGTGCTCGATGGGCCGGAGTAGGCGCTGGAGTAGCCGCGGAGGGGTTCGAGGAGGGGGCGGACGCCGCCGAGTCCCCCACTGTCGCGGATCCCGGCGCCCGTATTGGGGCCGCCCACGGCCAGGTTCTCGGCGAGGATGGCCGTCGCCAACTCCGAACCGCTCCGGGCCCGGACCTCCTTGACGTACGCCCGATAGCCCGGGTAGGAGCCCCTCATGACCGCGAGCCACTCGTCCACCGCGGGGGTATATTCCGATTTGCGGAGGTCGTACGCCTGGAATCGGAAGGTGTTGAGCGGGTCGCGCCGATCGAACCAGAAGGCCACCTTGTACTCCGGCGGCCTCGGCGCGGCGGTCGGCGGGGGATCGGCCTCCGATGCCGAGGTTTCCATGACGGCCATCGCCAGCCCAGCGACGATGGTCCGGCCGATGTGCGCGGGACGGGTCATGGCGTCGCTCCTGTCCTGGACCCTCCTCGGCGGCTCCGAATCGAGGGAAGTCTCGCCACGATCGTGATCCTGGCTCATTCTATCCCGAGCAACGGCCTGAGGTAATGCCCGGTGTGGCTCTCGGGGTTCATGGCGACGACCTTCGGCGGCCCCATCGCGATGATTTGGCCGCCGGCGTCGCCCCCCTCGGGGCCGAGGTCGATCAGCCAGTCGGCGGTCTTGAGCACCTCAAGATTGTGCTCGATGATGACGACTGTGTTGCCGAGGTCGGCCAACCGGTGCAAGACCCGGAGGAGGCGCTCGACGTCGGCGAAGTGGAGGCCGGTCGTCGGCTCGTCGAGGATGGACAGGGTCCGACCGGTGGCGGCGCGGCCCAGCTCGGCGGCGAGCTTGACCCGCTGCGCCTCGCCGCCGGAGAGGGTCGTGCTCGACTGGCCGAGCGTGATGTAGCCCAGGCCCGCCTCGTGCAGCGCGTCGAGCCCTCGGTGCACCTTCGGCTGCGCATCGAAGAGGTCGCGGGCCTCGTCGACCCGCATCTCCAGGACGTCGCCAATGGAGCGGCCCTTGAATCGGACCTCCAGGGTCTGGCGGTTGAACCGCTTGCCGCCGCAGGCGTCGCAGCGGACGTACAGGTCGGGGAGGAAGTGCATCTCGACCCGTCGGAGCCCCTGGCCCTCACACGACTCGCACCGGCCCCCCTTGACGTTGAAGCTGAACCGGCCGGCGGAGTAGCCCCGGACCTTGGCCTCGCGGGTCCTGGCGAAGACCTTGCGGACCTCGTCGTGGACGCCGGTGTAGGTGGCCGGCGTCGAGCGCGGGCCTCGGCCGATCGGCGTCTGGTCGATCTCGATGAGCTTGTCGAACAGCTCGAGCCCCTCGATCCGGTCGAACGCGCCGGGGCGGGGCCCGGACTTCTCGAGCGCCCGGCGGATCGCGCGGGCCAGGACGTCGTGGACCAGGGTGCTCTTGCCCGAGCCGCTGACCCCCGCCACGCACGTCAGGGTGCCGGCCGGGACCCGCGCCTCGACCCCCTTGAGGTTCCGCTCCGAGGCCCCGACGACCGTCAGCCAGCCCGGGCTGCGCGCCAGCCTCGGCGACTCGACGACGGGCTCTCTCGCCGCCGCGACGAGGTAGCGGGCGGTCAGCGACTCGCCGGAGGTCGTGAGGTCGCCGGGCGGGCCGGAGGCGACGACGCGGCCCCCGTCGGGCCCGGCGCCCGGCCCGAGGTCGATCAGGTGGTCGGCGGCCCGGATCACGGCCTCGTCGTGCTCGACGACCAGCACGCTGTTGCCCTGATCCTTGAGGCTCTGGAGGCTGCCCAGCAGCCGGTCGACGTCGCGGGGGTGGAGCCCGGCGGTCGGCTCGTCCAGCACGTAGCAGACGCCGACCAGCCCCGAGCCGATCTGGGTCGCCAGCCGGACCCGTTGCAGCTCGCCCCCCGAGAGGGTGTCGGCCCCCCGCTCCAGGGTCAAGTAGCCCAAGCCGACGCGGGCGAGGAACGCCAACCGGCCGACGATCTCGCGGACCAGCGGCGGCCCGACCCGGTCGAGCGGGGGCTCGAACCGCAGCCCCTCGAAGAACCGCACCGCCTCATCGATCGGCAGCGCCAGGACGTCCTGGATCGGCCGATCGCCGACGGTGACGGCGCGGGCCTCGGGCCGGAGCCGGGCGCCGTGGCAGTCGGGGCAGGTCGTCGGGTCGCGGAACGCCTCCAGCGCCGCGCGGCGGGCCTCGGTCCTGGCCGAGGCCCGCTCGGCCTCCAGCAGCGCCAGCAGGCCGGGGAACGCGGGCTCGCCGTGGAGGAATGCCCGGAACACCTTGGCCGGCCAAGAGGCCAGCGGGGTCTCCCGGCCGAGGCGGTGCCGCGTGAGGAACGCGGCCGTCTCGGGCGCGTCGAGCGCCCCGGCGCGGGCCCCGCGCCAGGGGGCGACCGCCCCCTGCGCCAGCGACAGCGAGCGGTCGGGGATGACCAGCTCGGGGTCGAACGCCGAGAGCGTGCCGAGGCCGTCGCAGGCCGGGCAGGCCCCGTAGGGGCTGTTGAAGCTGAAGGTGCGCGGCTCCAGCTCCTCGAAGCCCGTGCCGCAGGCCGGGCAGGCGTAGTGGACGCTCACGAGGCGGTCGTCCCAGCCCGAGTCGGCCTGCGCCGAGAGGAGGACCGAGCCCTCGCCGAGCTTCAGGGCCAGGTCGATGCTCTCGGCCAGCCGGGGGCGGATCCCCTCGCGGACGACCAGCCGGTCGACGACCGCCTCGATGTCGTGGGCCTTGGTCTTGGCGAGCTTGGGGGGCTCGTCGCCCAGCTCGACGACCTGGCCGTCGACCCGGGCGCGGAGGAGCTGGGCGCGTCGGATCGCCTGGAAGGCTTCGAGGTGCTGCCCCTTGCGGCCCCGGACCAGGGGGGCGAGCACGAGCACCCTGCGCCCTTTTTGCATCGCCAGGACGGAGGCGACAATCTGCTCGGGTGTCTGGCGGCGGATCGCCCGGCCGCAGCCCGGGCAGTGCGCGACGCCGGCGCGGGCGTAGAGCAGGCGGAGGTAGTCGTGGATCTCGGTGACAGTAGCGACCGTGCTCCGAGGGTTGGCCGAGCCGGCATGCTGGTCGATCGCCACCGTCGGCGGCAAGCCCTCGATCAGGTCGACGTCGGGCCGCTCGAGCTGGTCGAGGAACTGCCTGGCGTAGCTCGAGAGCCCCTCGATGTACCGCCTCTGTCCCTCGGCGTAGAGCGTGTCGAAGGCCAGCGAGCTCTTGCCCGAGCCGCTCACGCCGGTCAGGACGACGAGCCGATCGCGGGGCAGGTCGACGTCGATGTCGCGGAGGTTGTGGACCCGCGCCCCGCGGACCCGGATCGCCGGCCCGGGCACCCGGTCCTCCCTGGCATCGCTCGGCCGATCCACCATTGCGAGGACGACTCCTCCGTCGGTTGCTCGATCCTGTCCGGCAAACTACCTAGCTTACCGCCCCGGGCCAGCCTCCCGCAAGCCAGCCACCTGGCCTTCCGGGGACGCAGGGACAGCTCCCGATCGATCAAGCCAGGGGCATTTCGGCCTCAAAGATCGGCAAGGAACGGAGGAATCCGCCCAACAGGTTCTCTCGCCGCGTCCCTCTGCTCAGCGACCGCGCGAGAACCGTTCGAGCCGGGCGACCAGCCCCGACGGATCCGACTCGATCACGACGACGGTTCCGTCGGGGGTCGCGCCCACGTTGATGACGCGTCGCCCGTCCTTCAGGGTCCGCTCCTGGGCGACATGCAGGTGGCCGCAGAGGTGCAGCTTCGGGGCGATCGTGTGGAAGGCGTTGAGGAAACAGCGCTGGCCGCCGCGACCGCCCCGGGGCGTCCGGTCGGCCAGCCCCACCGGGCAGCCATGCGTCAAGAGGATATCGACCGGCCCGCCGCGGGCGATCCGCCCGGCCTCGTCGGCCACGTCTTCGTCGAGGACGTAATGCGGCAGCCGGTGCGACTTGGCCCAGATGCCCCCGATCGCCGCCACGCGGACCCCCTCGACCTGGCGGACCTCCCCCTTGGCCAGCAGGACCGACGACCCGTCACGGTTCCTCAGCCGGGCCAGGGCGGCGAGCGGGTCGTGGTTGCCGAAGGTCGTCAGCACGGGCAGCCGCGCCGGGAACTCGGCCAGGTCGGCCTCGGCCACCTGGTCGGGGTCGCCCCAGTCGCCGCACGAGAGCAGCAACTCGGGCTCATATCGGTCGAGGGCCTCGCGCGCCGCGTCGAGATCCCCGTGCAAGTCGCTGATCGCCAGGATCCGCATCGTCCCACCCGGCCCCGGACCGCGATTCATCCGGGGCACTGCTACTGGAAGGTTTCCTGGAGGAGGCGGCCCAGGGGTCCCACCAGGAGCTTGGCGAAGATCGGCACCTCGCCGATCGTGTGGGCCGCCTCTTCGTCGTACCACATGTCCAGCGCGAAACCCAGCCCGGAGACCTTGGCCGAGGTGCGATCCGGCGACCACTCGACCCGTTTGTTCCACATCCCGAACGTGATGCTCGCGTCGTGACTCGCATTCTCGAAGTTGACCCGGGCGACCTCCACGGGCTGCCCGTGCTTCATCTGCGCCGCCTGCGGCAGCCCCTTCACCTGGCGGAAGTGCCTCGCCAGGAACTGGGACCGGGTCAAGTATTGCAGTTACGCCTGCCGGAAGAAAACGCCCTCGAGCAACTGAGACTCGAGCGAGGGTATTGGAACGGATTCGGCAATCTGTGACGAATGAATGCGGGAGTGGCCAGGCACGGACCCGGCCCGAGTT
>JAFANO010000567.1 GCA_019232645.1 Planctomycetaceae bacterium
CGTCGAGGGCCAAGGGGGCCAAGACATTGGCCAGCGGGGCCTCAGTTATCCTTCTTCTCTTCGACCGTATTCCCCGGCTTGGGCTTCTTTATGCCCTCCTTGGCATACGAGGGCCAGCGCCGGTCGATCCACTCGAGCGCCTCGCGCTTGCTGTTGATGATCCGGTCGAGCTGCGCCTCGCGGATCTGCTCCAGGATGGTGGCGAAGTGCGGGCCGGGACTGAGCCCGTGGCGGACGAGGTCGTGGCCCGTGATCAGCGGGGGCGGGTTGATCGGGCCGGCGGGTTGGACCCCGAGGTAATATTTGCAGTACTCGACCTGCGGGCATTCGCCGAACGAGGCCAGGGCGTCGGCGCGATGCAACTCCAGCAAGTCGTCGATCCCCTCCATCGCGAGGATCCGCTTGAGCTTGGCCTCGCGGAGCCGCGTGGCCTCGCCGAGATACTGATGGTACTCGACGAGCCAGGTGATCCGCGCGCGCTCGTCATTCGAGAGCTTGAGCTTGCGGCAGAGGTCGTCCGCGATGTCCCGGCCGACCTGCTCGTGGTTATGGAAGCTGAATCGGCCATTGTGGATGGCCTTGGTCGGCGGCTTGCCGACGTCGTGCAGCAGCGCGGCGAAGGCTAGCGGGAAGCTCGGCTTGGGGGGCAGGAGCTTCAGGACCAGCAGGATGTGGTCCCAGAGGTCGCCTTCGGGCTGGATCGGCTTGCCCTGGAAGACCCCCTTCATCGGGACGATCGGTGGCAGCACGGCCGCCGCCAGGCCGGTCTCGAGCATCATGTCGGCGGCCTCGGCGCGACTGGTGTGCACGAGCATCCGCCGCAGTTCGGCCGCGATCCGCTCGGCGGCGACCACGACGACCTGGGGCGCCATCGCGACGATCGCCGCGCGGGTCGCCGGCTCGATCGTCAGCCCGAACCGCGCCGCGAACCGGACGGCGCGGAGGAGGCGGAGCTTGTCCTCGCGGAACCGGGCCGCGGGGTCGCCGATGGCGCGGAGGACGCGGTCGCGGAGGTCGGCCTGGCCCCCGACGTAGTCGATCACCTCGCCGGTGGACGGATCGAGGAACATCCCATTGATCGTGAAGTCGCGCCGCGAGGCGTCGCTCTCGGGCGAGCTGAAGACGACCGACTCGGGATGACGGCCGTCGATGTACGCCCCGTCGCTCCGGAAGGTGGCCACCTCCACCTCTTGATCGGCCTTCGGGCTGCGCACCCGGACCACCCCGAACGAGATCCCCACCGGGACGGTCCGGTTCCGGAACACGTCCATGACCTGCTCGGGGTTGGCGTCGGTGGCCACGTCGTAGTCGCTGGGCGTCAATCCGAGCTGGAGGTCCCGGACACATCCCCCGGCCCAGAGGGCCTGGAACCCTCGCTGGCGGAGTCGGCGGACGACGTCGGTCGCGAACTCGCGACGCTCGTCGGGGCTGGTCATGACGGCGGTCCACCCGCATCGACGCGTGACGGCTCGGGCCCGGCCGGGCGCGCCAGGGCCCGGATCGCGACCTGCGTCCCCCCGTAACGCCGGACGTCCCAGGTCGTGATGTCGGGCAAGACCCGCGCGTCGAGGGCCGCGCGCGACTCGACCACGACGATCGAGTCGGGAGACAGTTCCTCGACAAGGTGGCGGAGCAACTGGTTCACCTTGCCCGCCCGGTCCTCGAACTCGCGGTAGGGGGGGTCGAGGAGCACGACGATCGGCTCGTCGTCGATCGCTTCGAAGGCCCTCTCCCAGCGGTAGGCGTCGGTCGCCAGGACCAAGGCCCGGTCCTCGAACCGGAGGGTGGCCAGGTTGCGATAGATCAGCGCGACGTTCGCGCGGTTCTGCTCGACGAAGATCGCCCGCGACGCCCCCCGGCTCAACGCCTCCAGCCCCAGCGCCCCGGTCCCCGCGAAGAGGTCGACGACCACCCGCCCGGCCACCGATCCGCCGAGGATGTTGAACAGCGACTCGCGGACCAAGTCGCTCGTGGGCCGGGTGCCGGTCCCCTTGGGCCCCTCGAATTTGTGCCCGCGACGCTGGCCGGCGATGATCCTCATTCCCGCACGCTCCGATCGTCCCGCTCAGCTCTAACATACCCCCAAGCCCACCGCCGATCTTCCAGTGATAACACAATGTTAACCGGGTATCGAGAGGCGCCCGCCACACGATCGGATGAAGTTCGATCATAACTTCTCAATAACTCCGGGCAAAGTGCTGTTGCAGTTGGTAGAATTTGGCCATGCCGCTCATTCTACCC
>JAFANO010000586.1 GCA_019232645.1 Planctomycetaceae bacterium
CCTACATCTCGCGAGGCCAGCGCTACATCTCTTACGCGGGTTGCGGCGGTGCCCACCCGGCGGGCTGTGCCCCGATCGGCTCGGCCATCATGCCGCCCTTCCCCTACGACGAGTCGAGCGCATCCGGTCCTCGCGTCCAGATCCCCACCTTCACGGGGAACGTCGGGGCGCCACCGGTCCCCTCGGGGAGCACGGGGCTGACGCCCTGAGCCGAAGGCTCCCAGCCTGACCGGCACGGGAGGCGACGGGCCATGACGCCCGGCGAAAACTGGCGTCGGCTTCTTGCCAAGGGAGCGGCGGTTGCTTTACGATAACGTCTCTGCGGGTCGCGGCCCCGGACTTCCTGTGTCCCGGGGCCCGCATCCTCATTTCTTCCATGGATGGATAAGGCAGAGCCCGACGAAAATCGCCCGATTCCTCCGAACCTTTCCCGCTCGGCATCCGTAGCGTTCGACAGTGCCCAGCTCGTCCGGGCCGCGGTTGGTGGACTCCCGGCCGCCTCGCGGAGATCCCACGACGTCGCCGAGGCGCGTGCCCGCGAATGCCGTGCGTTTCGGCCCGCTACCCCATTTGCCTTCGTCCTTCGAAATTCGTTCCCTCATCAGGCCGCGCGAACGACGCGGAGATTCGGCCGCCGATCGAGCGAGGCACCGTCGACCGCTCTCTCCGAGATCTTCCTTCGTGGTTTTGCACAAGGCGCCCGCGTGATGAGCCGTGACGTCATGATCGAGACCCGGAACCTGACCAAGGTCTACCGCGATTTTTGGGGACGCCCGAAGGTCCAGGCGCTGAAGGCGCTCGACCTCCAGATCTACAGGGGCGAGATCTTCGGCCTGCTCGGGCCCAACGGCTCGGGGAAGACGACCACGATCAAGCTCCTGCTCGGCCTGCTGTTCCCGACCGAGGGGGACGCGCTGATCTTCGGCGAGCCGACGACCAACGTCGCCAAGAACGAGCGGATCGGCTACCTGCCCGAGGAGTCGTACCTCTACAAGTTCCTGAACGCCGAGGAGACGCTCCACTTCTACGGCCGGCTGTTCCAGATCTCGGCGGCCGAGCGGGCCAAGCGGGTGGATCGGCTGATCGACATGGTCGGGCTGGGCGCCGCCAGGCACCGCCAGCTCCGCGAGTACTCCAAGGGAATGCAGCGCCGGATCGGGCTGGCGCAGGCGATGATCAACAACCCCGAGCTCATCCTGCTCGACGAGCCGACCTCGGGACTCGACCCGATCGGGACGGCCGAGATCAAGGACCTGATTCGCGAGCTCCGCGAGCAGGGCAAGACGATCGTGCTGTCCGGGCACTTGCTGGCCGACATGCAGGACGTCTGCGACCGGATCGCGATCCTCCACCGCGGCGAGCTCCGCGAGATCGGCCGCGTCACCGACCTGCTGACGGTCCAGGACGTGACCCAGATCAAGGCGCGCGACCTGCCGGCGTCGGCGATCCAGGAGATCCGCGACGTGATCGCCCGCCACGGCGCCACGCTGGAGTCCGTGGACCACCCGACGACGACGCTCGAGGAGCTGTTCCTCCGGATCGTCCGCGAGAGCGACCTACACCCCGGCCGTCGCCGGGTGGCCGTGCCCCCCAAGCCCGCCGCGTTCGCCGCGGCGCGAGCCAAGACTTGACCGGACAAGACCCCTCCACCACGCCGGAGGGGAAGCCTGGGGCCCGGCCGAGCGCCGGCCCGCGGATCCACCCGCGTGGCGGGCCCGTCCCCAGCTCGCGAATGCGCCTCGAGGAGCATGCCGATCGATGTCTGTGCTTTTTTCATTCCCCTTGCTCTGGTCGCAGGCGGCCCCGCCGGGCGTGCCGGCCTGGCTGTTCCGGACGATCGTGTGGCTGTTCGTCTACGGCGAGCCGGCACTGACGATCCAGGGCGTCGTCGGGGGCCTGATCCTCTGGCTCAAGGTGATGAGCCTGTTCTGCCTGCTCGGCTGGGTGGTCTCGTGGGTCACGGCCGCGCTCAAGGAGCGGTCCGAGGCGCGGGGCCACTGGCACGACCTGGCCGCGATCCTGGGCGTGGCCGCCGCAGTCGGGGCCGTGGTGCTTCGCGTCCTGGAGTCGACCCGTCGTGTCGAGTGGGCCATCCAGGTCGGCCAGGTCCCGCTGACGTCGCTGCTGGCGATCGTCGCCGGCGTGCTGACCTTCCTCTGGGTCGAGTCGACGCTCTGGCGCACGATCCGGCGGCTCGGCCGGGCGCCCGACGTCGCGGTCCTGGTCGGGATGCACCTGGCGCTGGGGCTGGGGCTGGGGCTGGGGCTCGCTCTGCAACGCACGGGGATCCTGCGGATGATCCTCGGGATCGACCCCAAGCTGCCCGTGACGTGGCAGGACGGCTTGATCTACGGGGCCCGCCTCGGCGGCACGTACATGGGCTATGTCGTGCTCTCGCGGGTGGTCGGGCTGGTGGCGCGCGAGCTGGTCGCGATCCGCTGGCGCCGGCTCGTTTCGATCGCCTGGCTGACGACGGCCGAGGCCAACCGCCGGATGTGGGCCCCGTGGGTGGTCCTGACCGTGTTCCTGGTGGTCCTGGCGTTCACCCACTGGTTCCTCCAGGCGCCCCGGGCGGCGGAGATGGGCCGGCTCTTCGTCGGGACGCTGGCGCTGCTCTGCTCGCTGCTGATCACGGTGATGGTCACGCTGCTGACGCCGCTGAGCCTGCCGACCGACATCCAGCAGCAGACGATCTCCACGGTGGTCTCGAAGCCGGTCCGGCGGATCGAGCTGATCTGGGGCCGGATGCTCGGGTTCATGGCGATCGTGACGGTCCTGGTCCTGGCCTTCGGCGGGATCAGCCTGTTCTACCTCTGGCGGACCGTCGGCGGCGCGATCCGGGCGACCGACGAGCTGGCGGCCAAGGAGGCGCGGGCGGGCCGGTCCACGCAGGCCAACCACCTGCGCGAGGAGGCCGAGCAGCTCCGGGCGCGGATGGCCGCACGCGAGCCGTTCCGGGGGTCGCTGACCTTCCTCGACTCGCGCGGCAACTTCCACCTGCGAGGGATCGACGTCGGCCAGGAGCAGTCGATGCGCGAGCCGAGGAGCCACATCGAGGGGGGCACCGTCGCCACCGCGATCTGGACCTTCGGGCGTGTCATCGACCCATATGACCCGAACCGCCGTCACATCCTCGATTATCGGATCCCCGTGGAGCGCCTGCTGGTGCGCGACTCGATCGAGGGGCTGATGGACCGGGTCTACGAGATCCAGGAGCGGATTGCGATGGCCGAGCAGGAGCAGAAGGCGCCGAACGTCTCGCCCGAGCGGGCCAAGCAACTGTCCGACCTCATCGCCCGGGACCGTGACGAGCTCCGTCCGTTCAACGAGCTGCTGGCGCGGCGCCGCAAGGAGGCCGAGGCGCTGAAGGCCCGCGCCCAGGCCGAGGAGGACGCGAAGCGCCCGACCGAGGCCGAAGCGTTCCGTCGCCGGGAGGCCGCGCTGCACTCGCGCCCGATCCCGCTGGAGATGACCTTCAACGTCTACCGGACGACCAAGGGGAAGCTCGGCGAACCCGTCTTCGCCAAGCTGGTCGCGACCAACCCGAGGACCGGCGCGTCGTATGAGAACGTCTTCCCGATCCGCGAGTACTACACCAACAAGCAATACCTGCCGGCCTCGATCCTGGCGGGCTCGCGGGGCGACCTGAGGGTCGAGATCCGCTGCCTCAGCCCGACGCAATACCTGGGCATGGCCGAGAGCGACCTGTACGTCCTGGCGTACTCGGGCGACTTCGGCACCAACTACATGAAGGGGCTCTTCGGCGTCTGGCTCCAGGCGATGGTCCTGTCGGCCATCGGTGTCTTCGCCGGCACGTTCCTGAGCTGGTCGGTCGCCCTGCTGACGACGATCGCGTTCTTCGTGGCCGGGGAGGTCGCCTTCGGCTTCCTGCTCCAGTTCACCCAAGCGGGCCTGCTCGGCGGCGGGCCGTTCGAGTCGCTCATCCGCCTGCTCTCGCACGACAACCAGATGACCGAGCTGGCCCCGACCCTGGCGGTCATCACGGCCAAGACGCTCGACGCGATCGTCATGCCGGTGATGTCCCGGCTGGTCTACATCGTCCCCAACTTCTCGGCGCTGGACCTCAGCGACACCGTGTCCAACGGCTTCGCCGTGAGCTGGGGCGTGCTGGGCGCGGACCTGCTCCTGGCGCTGGCGTACGCCCTTCCCTTCTCCCTCGCGGGCTATTTCATCCTGAAGAATCGGGAGGTCGCCGCATGAGGTCGCAATCCCGCAAGCTGCTCTACGCGCTGTTGATCGTCGCGCTCTTCGGCGCCATGATCCCCTACAGCACCTGGCTTGAGCGCGAGAAGCGGCGCAAGGACCTGGGCGAGGCGGCGATCGGCCAGGTCGACACCGGCAGCTTCTTGCTCAAGCTGGCCCTGCTCGGCGGCGCGCGCGGCGTCGCCGCCAACGTCCTCTGGACCCGCGCCGAGGAGCTGAAGCGCGAACAGGACTGGGACCGGATGAAGACGGTCGTCGACCTGATCACCAAGCTCCAGCCCCACTTCCTGTCGGTCTGGACCTTCCAGGGATGGAACCTCGCCTACAATGTCTCGGTCGAGTGGGACGCCCCCGAAGACAAGTACGAGTGGATCAAGAAGGGGATCAAGTTCCTCAAAGACGGGGTCAAGAAGAACCGCAAGTCGCCCGACCTGATCTGGGACACGGCGTGGACCTATTACCACAAGATCGGGTTTTCCGACGAGTCGATCATCCTCCGCCAACTCTTCTTCGACGACCCGGACGAGGATTTCAAGACCTACGTCGACCCGGAGACGGGCCTCAAGGTCATCAAG
>JAFANO010000592.1 GCA_019232645.1 Planctomycetaceae bacterium
GGGCGCGCGACGCAGCCTTTCACGTCATCCCGGTGCTGCTGCCCGGCACCGAGCGGCCTCGACGGGGGGACGTGGCGCACCTGGAGTTCCTCATCAACGCGTCCTGGGTCGAATTCCTTACGACGCTCGACGACGAGCGGGCCTTCCGGAGCCTGGTGTGGGGGATCACGGGGACCAAGCCCCCGGAGTCGGATAAGCGGTACGAAGGGGTCTGCCTGAGCCCGACCAGCTACCCGTTCCGCCTGGACGATTCCGCTCAACTCCGCAGTCTGGTGGGCTGGGCGCCGAAGATCATCGATACGTTCATGTCCGGCCAGGCGCACGTAGCGAATGAGAGACTTGGTGAGAGTCGGCAGGAATCGCCGGGGCAAAGCGCATTTGCCCAGGCCGCCATTGCCTGATCCCCTGCACATGAGCTCTGGTGAACCTCCCCTCGTGCGGACCCGTTCAGGATGGGCCGAGTGGTCCGCACCGAGACGACGTCTCCCCCACAGCCCGGAGGAGAGCCGTCCGACCCCGCCGAATGCGGCGAATTCGAGGACATCGGACGTTGCCGGCCCGATGATGAATCCGGGGTGAAGTGCCTCGGCTGCTGCTGCTCATTGGCAATTCGGTTGCGATTCGAAGCATCTTCTCGACCTGTAATGCATTATGCAAGGAGGTCTTCTGACATTACCCGATGTTCCGCCATCGGTCTGCTACCCCAGCGGGCCTCACCGGCAACGGCGAGGTCCGAAGCCTGGGGGACAACGTAACCTCGATCCTCGGATCGGCCGTGAACGCGCGAGCCGACACGGCGACTGCCAGCATCACGGCGGTCGGGGGCCAGCAGTCCGGGTCAGGTCAATCCAGGTGAAGTGCTGATAAAGGCCGTGACCAATGACAAGCCAAAGATGCTGTCAGGCTTGAACCAAAACGGTACGTGGTCAAGTCCAGGGGCTCCGAATTCCCCGGGCGCGGATGATGCACCACCGGCCGATAGGCACGACCTTACCCCGGAGCGATCGAGAAGGTGAACGAAGTAACCTCCGTTGCCTCCCCGCGAGGGAAGGCTGACTGCAAAGGAAGCTGACGAGGCAGCGGAGGAGGGATGAGGGAGGAAGCTAAGGCCGCTCTGTAGCGGAGCGGATCGAGGGTGAATCCGCCCACGGACAACATCCCCTTACCGCGAAAGCGGGCTGACTTCCCTCAGGTGTTCCGTCACGAGAGAACCTCGGCCAACCGACTTAAGGGGACAAGCAGATATGGCGGCGGCAGAAATGCCGGCTGGTGCGGCCCCCGAGCGGACGCCCGACTGGCACTCCATCGACTGGACGAAGGTCTGGCGCACGGTTCGTCGGCTCCAGGCGCGTATCGTGAAGGCCGTTGCGGAGGGCAGATGGAATAAAGTCAAGGCTCTGGTCTATCTGCTCACGCGCTCGTTCAGTGGCCGGGCTCTGGCCATTCTACGAGTCGTCAGTAAGTCGGGTGCGAAGACTCCCGGCGTCGACGGAATCCTCTGGAACACGCCGGAAGCCAAATCGGCCGCTTTCGGCACCCTGCGTCGGCATGGTTACCGACCACAACCGCTCCGCCGGGTGTACATTCCCAAGAGCAACGGCAAGCGACGCGGTCTCGGGATTCCCACGATGACCGACCGGGCCATGCAAGCACTCCACTTGCTGGGCCTCGATCCCATCGCGGAATCTCACGCCGACGGCCATTCCTATGGCTTTCGACGGGAACGCCGCTGCGCCGATGCCCTGGCACAAACCCATTGTGTGTTGAGCCATCGGCACGGTCCACAATGGATTCTCGAAGGGGATATCAAAGCTTGCTTTGATCGAATTAGCCATCAATGGCTCTTAACGCACGTCCCCATGGACCAGCAACTGCTCCGGAAATGGTTGAAAGTGGGTTTCTTGGAGAAGCACGCCTGGTTCGCCACCACGGAAGGAACCCCTCAAGGCGGGATCATCTCCCCCGCGCTGGCGAATTGGACCCTGGATGGACTGCAACGGCTTCTGGCGGAACAGTTCGCCCAGACGCCACAAGGACAAGGGAAGTCGAAAGTCCACCTGGTCCGCTATGCGGATGACTTCTTGATCACGGGCACCTCGAAGGAACTCCTCCGTGACCAAGTCCAACCTCTCGTGGCTCACTTCTTGAAGGGACGCGGTCTGGAACTCTCCCACGAGAAGACCCAGATCACGCATATTGAGGCCGGCTTCGACTTCCTGGGACAGAACGTGCGATGCTATCCTTGTGGCAAGGTCTTAACCAAACCATCGTCACAAAGCATCCGGACGTTCTTGGCCAAGATCCAAGAGACGATCGATCGCTCGGGCAACCAGACGGCAGGAGAACTGATCCAACGCTTGAACCAGCAAATCAAGGGTTGGACCATGTACCACCGCTATGCGGCGAGCAAACGCACCTTTACGGACGTGGATCACCGGATCTTCCAAATGGTGTGGCGCTGGTGCCGACGACGGCACCCGAAGAAGAGCCGGAAATGGATCAAGACGACCTATTTCCGGCGCGACGGTCATCGCCACTGGGTCTTCACCGGTACGTTGCTCAACCAGAACGGCCAGGGCCGGCCGATCCCGTTGATGGAAGCGGCCAAGGTGAGGATCATTCGCTATGTGAAGATCCGCAGCGCCGTCAATCCCTACGATCCGAAGTGGGAACGGTACCTGGAGGCACGGTGGGGCTGGCAACTGGCCCAGACGCGGACAGGTCGCAGTCGGATCGACTCTCTCTGGAAGGAACAACAGGGACGATGTGTGGTCTGCGATCAACCGCTGCGACTCGCAGAGGAAGACTGCCAGATCCATCATCGCCTCTGGCGCAGCCGAGGCGGTCCGGACACGGCAGATAACCTGGAGTTGCTGCATGCCAACTGTCATCGGCAGATCCACGTGCAAGAAGAGCGGACAAAAGCGGCCGCGTCCCGCGAGGGGCGTTTGTGAAGGCTTGAGCTGGATGAGGGGCAACTCTCACGTCCAGTTCTGAGGGGGCGGGGAAGTAGCAATACTTCCCTGCTACCCGGCATGAGGGTCAGACCGGACCCCGAGGCGAGGTGCGCTGTCGGGGGCCCAACGGCGCCGCGTCGAACGGAGCGAGCTGCCGCATGCGGGCATGCGCACCTACCCTCATGCCTGCATGAAGGCATGACCCCGCGGGTGAGCGGCGATTTCCCGAGCCACCCGGCGCGCCGAGTGAATCCAACGAGATGCGCCGACCGAGTCGCGATGCCGCTGCGCGACACCCCAAAATCATGAAAGCTGGGTCCATCGTATGCGTGTTTCGGACGCAGGCCAACTTTCAGAGCAAGGCGTCATGTCGCGCCGAGCGAACCCAACCCTGCGCGCCGAGCGAACCCAACGTCGAGGCAGAAGTCTTGATCAGGACGAGGGATACAACCGCGCTGAGCGAACCCAATGCGTCGCGTCGAGCGAGTCGCCATGCTGCTTCGCGGCACCCCGATCCGGGAAAGCGAGAC
>JAFANO010000664.1 GCA_019232645.1 Planctomycetaceae bacterium
TGCCGCAGCGAGGGCTCCCGCACCCGGTGCAGGTTGGCGGCGAGCCACGCGTAGATCTCCGCGTCGTCGAACCAGGTCCCGGCCCGGCGGTGCACCTCGGCGGCGCCCGGCTGGAAGGACAGCACGTGCCCCCGGTCCTGGAGCGCCGCCACGTTCTTGTCCAGCGTCTTCCAATCGTTGGAGATGATGACGACCCGGCTCCGGGTCGTGAATTCCCGCGGGATGCCCTGCCGCTCCAGGCTGCGGGCGTCGGAGTGCCAGGCCACGGCCTTTTCCTCCTCGGTCTGGCACAGGCACTTAAGCAGGCGGACGCCGCTGCGGTCGGCGTAGAGGGCATCCACGTCGTCGATGACGACGAACTGGTCGCGGTGCCGGTAGAGCTTGACGTACATCCCGAACGGGGTGGCGTTGCCCTCGATCCAGCACCCCTTGCCGTGGAGGGCGGCCCGGACGGAGCGGCTTTTGGCCAGCCCCCCGGCGCCGACGAGGATGAGCAGGTGGAAATGCCCCTGGGCGAAGGCACGGAGATACTCCTCCAGCCGCTGGTACGTCGTCAGCTGCAGTACCTTATGGGGTTGTCCCTGGCGGCGTTTCCTCGTGGCAGGCATGGCGTGTCTCCGACGGCGGCGGGATCGCCCGGACGGGCGGAATCCGTGCCCTCCAAGGCGACCCTGTTTCGATTTTAGACTCCTAGACTTACCGCGCTCGGATGCTGTCTGCCAGCCTTTTTCCCGCGGTCCGTCTTCGTCCAGGATTCTCAGGCGATGCCGGACTTTAGACGGCTTTCTCGGCCCGATCTTGCCTCGCAAGTTCGTGAGCGTATTGGCGTTAACTCCTTGTCTGGGGGAGATCTCTGGGCCGTGCCGCCGGGGTCTGGTAGGGGACATAATCTGCTTTATGTCCTTCCCTTTGATCCAGCAAAGGTGCACAATGGACTCGCCGGGCAATGGCCAGGTAACCGCCTGATTGGCCACGAGATTTGTCCCATGAGGTTATGCCACGATGAGTTCTGAAGCCCGCGACGAGACGCCACTCCCCGGCCTCCCGCCGCCGAATGCCGAAGTGGCGCCACCCCGCCGCACCCCGCTCCTGCCCGAGCGGAGCGACTTCCTCGAAGGCGACGCCCCGGCCGCCGAGAAGGTCGAAGCCTTCCTGGCCCGCGCGTTCTCGGCCACGGACAGCGACAGCCCGAGCGCGACCGCGGCGCTCGTGCCCTGGATCTGCGACGTGCTGCTCTCGAACCACTCGGTCAAGGCGTACGGCCGCGATCTCATGGACTTCGTGCGGCACATGCAGGCCCAGGAGGTCGATCCGCTGCATGTCACGGCCGACCACGTGAAGTGCTACAAGCGGGCGCTCCTGGAAGCCGGCCTGAGGCCCACGACGGTGGCCCGGCGGCTTTCCGTCTTACGCGGCACCTATCACCAACTGGCCGTGAAGGGGCTCATGGCCTGGGAGACGGCCCAGGACATCGGCGCCGTCCAGGCGCCCCCCGTCCAGAAGAACTCGACCCCGTCACTGACCCAGCGGCAGGCGATTTCGCTCCTCGAGGCGATTCCGACCGAGACCCTGCAGGGGATCCGCGACCTGGCGCTGATGAGCGTCTTCTTCATCACCGGCTGCCGGGTCTCGGCGGTCATCGGCGCCTGCGTCGGGCACCTCGAGACCGACGGCGTCGAGCACTATCTCCACGTCACCGAGAAGCGGAACAAGAAGCGGCGCAAGATCCTGCTCGACGCGGCGCGGCCAGTCTTGGCATACATCACTCGCGCGGGCATCGGGGACGACAAGGAGGGGCCCTTGTTCCGGCCGATGAAGCCGGACGGGGCAGGGCTGGAGCAGCGGCACCTGGACCGCAAGACCCCCTGGCGGCTGGTGAAGAAGTACTGCCGGGCCGCGGGCATCGACCCCGACCGGCTGGGCGGCCGGGGCATCGGCATCCATTCGCTGCGCAAGACCGCCATCAACGACGCCATCCGCAACGGCGCCACGATGCACGAGGTGCGCGAGTTTGCCGGCCACGCGGATATCCGGACGACCGAGGTTTACTTTGTCCGGAAAGAGGAAGATGCGGAGGTGGCGGCACGGCGCATCCACATTCGCGTCACGAGATGCAAGGGCGAGTAAGCCCGTGGTATGGTCCAACCAGAATCCAAACCCGCTCTTCTTCTATGATCGTTCTCGTTAGGAGTTACGCAGTTGTCCAGGAATCGTACAGTAGGTGGACGGAAAACGGCTTATCACGCAAACGCTATCTTGCCTAAATTCCGGTCCATCCCGCCCCTTATTCTGTACGTTAGTCAACCAACTGCGTAACTCCTACTCGTACCTTTGTTGGGTTTTACCCGAGATGAGCAGCGCACCCGAGGATCGCTCTGGCGTACGGATCTTTCCACCGTGGATCTACCTGGGTGGCTTGTTCCTCGGCTTCCTTCTTCACTGGCGACTCCCGCTGCCCATCGTCCCGGCCGTACTCGTGGGGCCGCTTCGACTCTTCGGCGCGTCCTGCCTGGTCGCGGGGCTGGCCCTCGACATCTGGGCGGTCGCCACGTTCCGGCGTGCCGGCACCACCCCTCATCCCGCGGGGCCGACGACCACCTTGGCTGTCGGCGGTCCCTACCGGTTCACTCGAAACCCGAT
>JAFANO010000166.1 GCA_019232645.1 Planctomycetaceae bacterium
CCATCTTAGCGGGTGGGAGCGTATCGAGGCAAGCGGGGCAAGCGGCCTGGAGGGTCTCACGAGGATCACCGGCGCCTCGGGCGTTCCAACGAAGACAAGCCTAAGGAGCGGACACGAACCGTCTCGGGGGTGGAGTCTTTCTTCCTCGGCCCTTCGAAGTCTTCCGGCAGTCGCGCGGATCACTCAAAGGCCGGTCAGCGTGACGCGGTCCACGGTCCCCCCCGGGGCCTCGATCGACACCTGGCCCGCGCGGGCGGGGCCGATGCCGACGCCTGTGAACGGCACGGCGACGCTCCCCGACGAGCCGGACGGCTTGATCATCACGCGGGCGAGCGAGAACGGCAGGCGGTTCTCGACCCGGAGGGTCGTGCTCCTCGGCCCGCGCCTGTCGGTCGTGACGCCGACGAAGGCGGAGGCCAGCGCGCGGTCGAGCGCCCGGGCGAGGCCCGGCCCGTCGAGGACCGAGACGCTCGAGCCCTCGATGAAGGTCGTCTTGCCCAGCGGCGACCAATCTTCGGCCGGCGAGGCGAGGCTGACCAGCACCAGCAGCCGGCCGCGGGTCTCCCCCTTCTGGCTGCCGGTGAGGGTAACCTTCAAGTAGAGCGCCGGGGCCAGGGCGTTCGGGATCTCGTCGTCTCCGACCACCCGGACGGGCAGGCCGAGCAAGTGCAGGCCGCCGAGCTCGCCGGCCAGGCGCTTGGCCTCGTCCGCGAGCGGGCAGTCGCCCTGAATCCGGACGAAGACGCGCGATTCGGTCAGGGAGGCAGGGTCGATTCGATCGCCCTCGGGGGAGGTATCGAGCGCCTGGACGAGCCGCGAGGCCAGCGCCATCTCGTGGACATTGACGACTTTGCTCGCCCGCGCGAGCATCAGCTCGAAGGGGACATGATTGAAGACGCGCCAGGCGGCGGCCTGCGCCACGCCGTGGCTGGTCCCCGTCGTCGCGAGGGTCCGGAGCGCCTTGCGGGCGCGGGGGTCGCGGGTGTAGTCGTCCACGTCGACCAGCTCGAACCTGTCCCTCGAGGTCGGGGTCGGCAGCCCGAAATTGAGGCAGACCGCCGGCACGCTCATCTCGACCGTCTGCCCGGCGGGGACGATGACGGTGTTGACGCCGACGTCGTCGGGGGCCACCGACTGGAACCCGGCGCCGCGGGACCTGTCCTGGAACTCGCCGAAGGCCCCCGGCGGATTGGAGATCGAGCCCAGTCCCATGCTCTGGAACCCGCCGCCGGGCCGGGCCTGGCCGATCGCGCTGGCAGCGACCAAACCAGGGGGCAGCACGACGTTCAGGCGCTTGACGGACGTGTTCCGGATCGCGACCCGGACGCGGTCCCGGCCTTGACCGCGGACGTCGAGCTTCAAGTCGCCGGCCGCGCCCGCCTTCAAGACCTGGACTGTCTCCGTGACCGCATCGGCCGGGGGGGCCGGCTCCGAGGGCTCGGCCGGCGCCGAGGCCGCGAGCATCGAGCAGGTCAAGAGGCCCGCGGCCGACCAGGCCCGGGCCGGGCAAAGGGGTCGCCACAGCATCGCGTTGGACCTTTCTGTTGGATTGATCCCACTCTCGGCCCGATGCCGGGGGAGATCAGGCGACGGGGCCGCAATCGGCCGACCGGCCCCAACGTATCTTCCCCGGCGACGGTTCCCGCGGACGTGGACACCGACAGTTTCGGCATCGGCGAGGAGACCCCCACAGTATGGGAGACGTTGGCGGTCCCCGCGATTTTCCGCCGCGTCCTCCTCAACATTATTCGGCAGATCAGCCGGACGCCATCGGCCGGATTCCCGAAGCCCACCTCATCCCTCGGGATGGGTCCGCCTCAGGGTCCTGACGGGGAGGCTCGTGACACCCGGCAGGTCGCCTGGGCCCCGGCCTTTCCGCGACCCGCAGGACGGCGGTCGCGCAAGACATCGTGGCACCTCCTTTGGAGTCGCCCGGCCCACGCGCGGCGAGGGTCCGCCGCCGGACGTCGGGCGGGGCATTGACCGGAGTGGTTTACGGCATTAAACTTCGGAGCGTAGGAATGGGAAAGACCCGGCCCGCAACGAGGAACGAGAGAGGGTCCTTATGAGCTTCGGTGAGGCTGGCGGCAGTGAAGTCGACTTCGAGACAATGCACGGTCGCAACTGGCCGTCGATCACCCAGTTCTCCATCTTCCTGGAGAACCGGGTCGGCCAGTTGCACGAGGTCCTCCGCGCCTTCCAGGGCTCAAAGGTGCGGATCGTCGGCCTCACGATCTCCGACTCGGCCGACTGCTCGATCGTCCGGCTGGTGTTGAGCCATCCCGAGCAGGGCCGCGAGATCCTGGAGCTGCACAAGCTGGCGTTCGCCGAGAATGAGCTCCTGGCGGCCGAGCTGCCGGCCGGCCCGCAGTCGCTGATGGACCTCTGCACCGCGCTGCTGCAGGCCGAGATCAACATCCATTACGCCTATCCGCTGATCGTGCACCCGCACGGCCGCTGCGCCGTGGCCATGCACATCGACAACATCGAGCAAGCGAGCGCCGCCCTGCACGCGATGGGCTTCGAGATCATCTGCGAGGCCGACCTCTCCGGCTGAGGCCCCACGACGATTTCAGCCACCCTGCGCGCGCCCGATCGAGCGGAAATGTCCATCCGAGCCTGGCTTGCGGACAATGCGCCCTTCCCGCTCCATGCGACGGCGCCAGGGGACCGCGAGCCGGGTCGGCGCGCCGACGGCGCGGTAAAGCGCCCGGGCGTCGTCATCGCCGAACTCGACCGGCAGCAGCGCCAGGCCGAGCGCCCCGTCGGTCACGCCGCGCCGGAGCCAGTCGAGGGCGGTCGCCAGGATCGCGTCGTGGTCGAAGGCCAGCCCGAGCGTCGGGGCGGGCGCGATCCAGGAGGCCTCCTCGGCGTCGTCGCCGCCCTGGACCTGGGCCAGGGGCGCGCGCACCGCCGTCGCATGGACCAGGCTGATCGTCCGGCCGCGCGGGTCGCGCCCCGGGGCGCCGAAGACGCCGATCGGCGTGATCGGCGCGTCCACCTCGAGGCCCGTCTCCTCGCGGAGCTCGCGCCGTGCCGCGGCCTCGATCGGCTCGTCGATCCCGAGGAACCCGCCGGGGATCGCCCAGCGCCCCGCGAACGGGTCGTGCTTGCGGCGGATCAACAGCACCCGCAGCTCGCCGTCGATGAGCGCGAAGACCACCATGTCGACCGTGACGGCCGGGCGGGGGTAGTCGTAACAATACGGGGGGGACATCGGGCTGGTACCTTTTCCCATTGGCGTGGCAGACATTTTTTGTCAGACTACCATCCATGGACCAACCTGCAATGACGATACCTGCCTGGACCGAACACTTCGGCGCCGAGGGTGATCGGCTCGGCGCGATGACCGATCGGCTCGCCGCGGCCGATGGCCCGGCCGACGCGGCGGGGACCTGGCCCGCCGCCTTGTGGTCGATCCTGACCGACTCGGGGGCGATGCGCTGGTCGCTGCCCGTCGAGATCGGCGGCGACGCGTGTCCCCGCCCCGCGCTGATCGAGCGATACGCGAGGGCCGCCGAGGGGAGCCTGACGGCCGCCTTCATCCTGACGCAGCGCGACGCGGCGGTCCGCCGCCTCCGCGCGGCGTCCGACCGCATCGAGGCCTGTCGCTGGCTGGGCGAGATCGCCGCCGGCCGGGCGTTCACCACGGTCGGGATCTCGCAACTGGCCACCTCGCGGCGGGCCGGGGCGCAGGCCCTGAAGGCGGTCGCGCCGGCGCCGGGGGTCTATCACCTGAAGGGGATGATGCCCTGGGTCACCGCCGCCGAGCGGGCCGACGTGATCGTGACGGGGGCCGTGCTCGACGACGGTCGGCAGCTCCTGATCGCCGTGCCCACCGACCGCGCCGGCCTGACGGTCGGGCCCTCGTTCCCTCTGGCGGCCCTCCAGGCGTCGTGTACTGCGGAGGTGGCGTGCGACGACGTGCCGGTGTCCGAGGCCGACGTCCTCGCCGGCCCGGCGATCGACATCCTATCGACCCTCGGCATGGTGGGGCCTGGCGGGCTCGAGACTTCGGCGCTGGCCTTGGGCCAGGCCCGCGCCGCCCTCGCCGCGCTTCGGGTCGAGGCCCCCGCGCGGGACGAGCTGGCCGAGCCGGCCGAGGCGCTCGCCGAGGCCTGGCAGGGGCTCTGGGCCGACCTGATCGCTGGCGCCAGGGGCGAGCCCGACGCGGCCCCCCCCGCCCAGATCCGGGGCCGGGCCAACGCCCTGGTCCTGAGGATCACCCAGGCCTATCTGACCGCCCGCAAGGGGAGCGGCTTCCTCCTCACCGATCCCGCGCAGCGCTGGGCCCGGCAGGCGCTCTTCTTCCTCGTCTGGTCCTGCCCCGGGCCCGTCGCACAGGCCGCCATCCGCGACCTGGCCGGGCTCTGCTCCGCATGAAACGACCCACCACGGCAGGGGGATCGCGCCGATCCCCCTCTCATGCGCCTTCCAGAGAGTTTGTGCGCTCTGCTCGGATCTCAAATTCGAAATTTGAGATTTCAAATCGCAGACCGGGCGCACGGAATCCCTGGAATCCGTATCCTACGCATTCCGGATTTTTTGTGCCCTTTGTCAGGATCTCACATTGGAGATTTCACATTGGAGATTTCAAATTTGAGATTTCAAATTTGAGATTTCACATTTAGGATTTCAAATTTGAGATTTTAATTTGAGATTTCCAATTTGAGATTTCCAATTTCAAATCAGCCGACCGGTGCACAAAATCCCTGGGACCCGGATCATCCCCTTCGTCCACTCGTCCAGCTCCCGCCTCGAAGGATTAGAACAGGAAGATCGCGTCGAACCCGAGCGTGAGCTGGGTCTTCTTCTTCTCGTCGTCGTAGGGCGGCTCTCCCGTCGCCCAGTCGAAGCGGATCTC
>JAFANO010000253.1 GCA_019232645.1 Planctomycetaceae bacterium
AGCGGAAGAGAAGGGCAAAGCGTGAACGTCCCAACGGCCCTCCGGCACCCTCACCCGCCGCCGTGGCAGACCAAACCGGACGATTGTTGGCCGAACGCGAGCACGAGTGGCTCGAACGTCTGACCACCGACCCGGCGAGCTTCGCCGTAGTGGAACGCGAAGTTCACGAGCAAGCCCCAGGGCCAGCGCACACTAACTTATTGATCCGGTAGCGACTTCCATCAAGAAGGCGTCGCTCCAGCCACAGCTACGGCGTTTCATGGGGTATGGCAACGATTCGCGACAAAATGGGCCATTGTCTTCACGAATTCTTCACATCGCCCCAGCAGCTGAGTTCGCCTTCTGTGTAGTAACGCGAACCCGACCCCGTTTTCCATCTCCCACTCCTTGAGAATGGCGGGGGCCGAAAATTCAGGCGGGACACGCTGTTACCGCTCGGCCCCGCCTGATACCCTGCCCTCGGAGAAAGCGAACCTGGTTCGGGTTCGCCGACCAACTGCGAACCAACCCACTTGGGCAGCAAGGTGACGAAATGGCCCACCAATTCGTCCGTGAGCCCCTCCGGGCCGAGGAGGCCGACCGGCTCGCCAACGCGTGCCGGAGCGTCGAGGAGAGGCTCATCATCTGGACCCTGCTGGACACGGGGCTCCGGGTCTCGGAACTCTGCTCCTTGACCCTGGACAGCGTCCAGTGGCAGCAGCGGGCGATCCGCGTCACGGGCAAGGCGGGGCCTTACGGCACGCGACGCAAACAGCGGGTCGTCCCCTTGTCCGCCCGGGTCCGCGCCCTTCTGGAACCGTATTTCGCCCTGAACGACGCCTGGTTCGTCGGCACGCGGCAGGCCCAGAAGATCGTCAAACGGGTCGCGGGCCGCGCCAAGATCAGCCGGGAGGTCACCCCCCACGTCCTCCGCCATACCTGGGCGACGCTGGCCCTCCAGAAGGGGATGTCCCTAGCGGCCGTGCAGAAGATCCTCGGGCACGACCGCCTGACGACGACGGCAATCTACCTGAATCTCACCGATGGCCACGTCCTCGAGGAGTTCGAGGCGAAGTGGTGAGGGGACGATGCCCGCCGTTCACGAGACCGCCTATCCACGGCTCAAGGAGGCCGTGACGCCGACCGATCTGGCGGAGGTCTATACCCCGACCGGGAAGGAAATCGCCCTCGCCATCGACACGTCTCCCCGTCCGGAGGCCCGGCTGGGCTTCCTGATCCTCCTCAAGACGTTCCAGCGCCTCGGCTACTTCGTGCTCGCCGGAGAGGTCCCGAAGTCCATTGTCGGACACATCGCAAAATACCTGGGCGTCGATTCCTCTTCGGACGACCTTCTCAGGTATGACGAGTCCGGGACCAGGCGGCGACACATCCCGATCATCCGTGCGTTCCTCAACGTCCGGCCATTCGACAGCACGGCTCGCGCCCTGGCCGCGACGGTCGTGCGCGAGGCGGCACGGGCGAAGGACGACCTGGCCGACCTCATCAACGTCGCGATCGAGGAACTCCTCCGGAATCGCTTCGAGCTGCCCGGATTCACGACCCTGCTCAAGGAGGCGCAGCGCGGTCGGGCGGAGGTCAATCGGGGCCTCTACCGGCGCGTTGCCCTGGCCCTAGGCGAGGAGGGACGCGCCCAGCTTGACCGCATCCTCACTGTGGACGGAACCACGGGACGCAGCCCATGGGACGCCATCCGAGACGATGCCGGGCGACCGACGCTGACGCACCTCAAGCACCTCGTCGACCGCCTCCACTGGCTGAAGGCACTCAATGTCGGCGCCACGGCCTTCGAGGCCATCGCCTACGTCAAGGTCCAGCACTTCGCTGCCGAGGCGAAGAGCCTCGACGCCGCACGCATGCTGGAGACCCAGCCGCAGAAGCGCTATACGCTGGCCGCGGCCCTCATCCGGGCGCAGGTGGCTCGCACCCTCGACGACCTGGGCGAGACCCTCATCAAGCGCATGACCAAGATCCATCACAACGGCGAAGAAGCCCTCGCGGACTACCGCAAGCGTCACCAGGACCGAACGGATGAGCTCATCGCGATCCTGCATGACCTGGTGACCGTAATGCAGAACCAGGGCTCTGCACGGGCGGCCCTGGCTTCGATGCGCGCGGTGGTCGGCGATCAGGCCGAGCAGATCCTTCGGGACTGCGAGGCCCACGCCGCGTATGCCGACGACAACCACTTCTCGTTGTTGTGGCATTTCTACAAGGGTCACCGCCAGGCCCTGTTCGAACTCCTCGCCGAGATCCGGCTCGCCACCACCAGCCAGGACACCGCGGTCGAGGAGGCCCTCGGGTTCCTGCGGTCACACTGGACCAGCCGCCGCGATTGGCTCGACCTCGACCGGCACGAGCCGCTCGATCTCTCGTGGGTCCCCGACAAATGGTGGAAGCTCGTCACCGGGTCCTCGAGCCGCCATCGCCTCCCGACCCGCGTGGACCGCAGGCACTTCGAGGTCTGTCTCTTCTCGCAGATCGTCGCGGAACTCAAGTCCGGTGACCTCTGCATCGAGGGGAGCGACCAGTTCGCCGACTATCGCAGTCAACTCGTCCCCTGGGCGGAGTACGAGCGGAACGTGGCCGGATATGGAGAACAGGTCGGCCTCCCGGTCGAGGGCCGTGCGTTCGTGGCCCGCCTGCGGGAACACTTGGTCTGCGCCGCGGCCGAGACCGACCGGGGCTTCCCGAACAACGAGTTCCTCAGGATCGAAGACGGTGAGCCGGTCCTCGGGCGGCTCCCACGGCGAAGGGAATCGAAGAACGTCAAGGCGTTGGAGCGACGGATCGCGGAACGGATCGAGCCCCTGGACATCCTCGACGTGCTCGTCGATACCGAGAACTGGCTCAACTGGACCCGGTTCTTCGGGCCGATCTCCGGGCATGACGCGAAGCTCGACGCCGCCCGGGCCCGCTACGTGGCGACCACGTTCTGCTACGGCTGCAATCTGGGGCCGTCCCAGACCGCTCGGTCTCTGGACGGCTTCGACCGCAGGCAGATCGCGTGGGCCGATCAGCGGCACGTCACCGAGGAGAACCTTGATGAGGCCATCACCGCCCTGATCAACGCATACAATCGCTTCTGGCTGCCGAAGCTCTGGGGCTCGGGGAAGCACGCCTCCGCGGACGGCATGAAGTGGAACCTCTACGAGCAGAACCTGCTCTCCGAGTACCACATCCGCTACGGCGGCTACGGCGGCATCGGCTACTATCACGTCTCGGACACCTACGTGGCGTTGTTCAGCCACTTCATCCCCTGCGGCGTGTGGGAGGCGGTCTACATCCTGGATGGGCTGCTGAAGAACCGGTCGGATATCCGGCCGGACACGGTCCACGCCGACACGCAGGGGCAGTCTACCCCGGTCTTCGGCCTGGCCTATTTGCTAGGCATCGGCCTGATGCCCCGGATCCGCAACTGGAAGGGCTTGACCCTCTTCAGGCCCTCGAAGACCGTGCGTTACAAGCACATCGACTCGCTGTTCACGGACGTGATCGATTGGTCGCTCATCGAGACGCACCTGCCCGACATGCTGCGGGTGGTCCTCTCGATCCGGGTGGGTCGGATCGCGGCCGCGACGCTGCTGCGCAAGCTCGGGACCTACAGCCGGAAGAACCGCCTCTATCAAGCCTTCCAGGAGCTGGGCCGTGTCGTGCGGACCGCTTTTCTCCTGCGGTTCCTCCACGACGCCGAGCTTCGTCGCGTCATCCAGGCCGCGACCAACAAGAGCGAGTCGTTCAACCGGTTCGTCCAGTGGCTCTTCTTCGGCGGCGAGGGCCTGATCGCCGAGAACGACCGCGACCAGCAACGCAAGCTGATCAAGTACAACCACCTGGTCGCGAACTGCCTGATCTTCCACAACGTCCAGGCCCAGACGCGCGTCCTGCGGCAGCTTGCCGAGGAGGGGCACGAGTTCGATGAGGCGACCCTCTCGCGGCTGAGCCCGTACCTGACGGAGCACGTCAACCGGTTCGGCAAGTACACGCTGAACTTGGACCGAGAGAACCCGGTGCCGGACTACACGCTCAGCCCTCGTCCTATACTGCCGATACCGCAGCCTGTGCTCGCGAGGGCCTCGTTGTGAAGAACTCGTGAAGACAATGGCCCATTTTGTCGCGAATCGTTGCCATATCCCAAGATCAAGGAGAAGCGGCGACGCGGCGGCAAAAAGGTGCG
>JAFANO010000316.1 GCA_019232645.1 Planctomycetaceae bacterium
CCGCGTCGTACCTGAAGGTCCCCGGGGATCCTTTGCATTCATTGAAATTCCTTTCGCTTCCGATGGATCCCAAAAAAACCGGATCGTGACGGATGACTCCACACAAAGTGCCCGATAATTGAGGGGGAGGAATTTCAGGCCGTTACACTGCCGTGCGCTCAATTCCTCTGTTGCCCGAGCGGGACGTCCCTGGCCGAAAGCAATCGGCTCGGAACCCGTTCGAGATCACGCAAGAGACGAGGCCATGAGGAGGAAAAAACCGATGCATCAGGTCGGGAGAAGCCCATGTCCCCAGGGCGCTGGGAGACCATCGAGCCCGCCGTGCGGTCCTCGAAATGTGACCTCGATCATTTCAGAAGATCCAGATTGGCGCGCGAAATTCATCGCGAGTGTTTGATCTCGCGCACTCTCACACTCATGTTTCCACACCGATCTCGTGGCATTGCGGCATCACGGTATCGGGGTCTCGTGTTCGACGTTGGCCTCTGATAAAATTCCGGTTAAGAGGAATGGTTTGTGCACGGTCTCTGTCGAAGGGAACCGGTCTTGGAGCCTCTGGGGACTGTGGCGATTGTCGGCGTCGGCCTGATCGGCGGTTCGATCGGCCTGGCGGTTCGCGCCCGGGGCCTGGCCGGATGCGTCGTCGGCGTCGGGCGGGATGAGGCCAGGCTGGCCGAGGCCGTCCGGTTCGGGGCGATCGACGTCGCCACGACCGACGCGGCGAATGGGGTGGCCGAGGCGGACGTGGTGGTCGTCTGCACCCCCGTGACCCGGATCGCCGACGACGTGCGACACGCGGCCGAGCACGGGCCGGAGGGGCTGTTGATCACCGACGCGGGGAGCACCAAGCATCGGATCGTCGAGGCGGTCGAGCGCCACGCGCGGGCCCGAGCCCTGTTCGTCGGCGGCCATCCGATCGCGGGATCCGACCGCAAGGGGGTGGCCTTCGCCGACGCGAACCTGTTCGAAGGTCGCGCCTGCGTCCTGACCCCGACCAGGCGGACCCCCGCCGACCGGCTGCGTCGGGCGCGCGGCTTCTGGGGGCGGCTCGGCTGCCGGATCCTCGAGACGGACCCCGTCGCGCACGACGCCGCCCTGGCGCGGACCAGCCACCTGCCCCACGCCGTGGCCGCGGCGCTGGCCGCCTCGATCCCCGTCGAGCTCCTCACGATGGTCGGCGGCGCCTATCGCGACGGGACCCGCGTCGCCGGGTCCGACCCCGAGATCTGGACCGCCATCTTCCTCGAGAACCGCCGCCCGATCCTCGACGCCCTCGGGATCTTCCAGGGCCAGGTCAGCGCCTTCAAGCGGGCGCTGATGGCCGGCGACGCGGACGCCATCCGCCGATGGTGGGAGGATGCCCGCGCGCTCCGCGCCCGCTTCGACGCGCAGACCACGCCGCGCGAAGCCCTCGAGGATTGATGCAATCAAGTCGACACGTTGGACGACATCTCGTATCGAAACCGCGAGTCGTATCGAAACCGCGAGCGACCCTCCCAAACCGGCATCCATGGATCTAAACTCCCTTCTGAGAGGGAGTCGTCGTGTATTGCTTTCGGATCGGATCGAGAAATCAGGCGAGTTCTTAGCGATCATGTTATGGCACCTGCAGATTGATCCCGCGCCGGGCCGGACGGACCTCGAGGGATTTCGGGTCGCGGCCGAGGCGGCCGACCTGGGATTGCCCGGACCCTGGAGGGTCGCGGCCAGCCGGGGTTTCCTGGTCGAGGGCGCCCTGTCGCGCGACGACCTCCAGCGCGCCGCCGAGGCGATCCTGGTCGACCCCGTCGCCGAGACCTTCACCCTCCGCCCCTGCGACCACGCCTGGGATCAGCCGGCCGCCGAGGCGATCCTGGTCGACCCCGTCGACCCCGTCGCCGAGACCGTCACCCCCCGCCCCTGCGACCACGCCTGGGATCAGCCGGAGGCCGTCGTCCACGTCCTGCCCAAGCCCGGCGTCACCGACCCCGAGGCGCAGAGCGCCCTGACCATCCTCCGCGAGATCGGCTTCGCGGCCGACGACGTCCGGACGATCCGGACGTACCAGGTCGAGGGGCCGGCCGGTGCCCTCTCCCGCTTGATCCAGCGCGTCCTGGCCAACGACGCCGTCGAGCAGGCGGTCGTCGGCCGGCTGCCGTTCCGCCAGCTCGGCCAGGGCCGCCCCTACCGGTTCCACCGGGTCGAGGTCCCGATCCGGGCCATGGACGACGCGGCGCTGGGGCACCTGAGCACGTCGGGCCAGCTCTTTCTGAGCCTCGCCGAGATGCAGACGATCCGGCGGCACTTCGCCGGGCTGGGCCGCGACCCGACCGACTGCGAGCTGGAGACGCTGGCGCAGACCTGGAGCGAGCATTGCTCGCACAAGACCTTCCGCGGCCGGATCGAGTTCGAAGGCCGGGTCATCGACGACCTGCTCAAGCAGACCATCTTCAAGGCGACGCGCGACCTGGGCCTCGACTGGATCGTCAGCGCCTTCGCCGACAACGCGGGCGTCGTCCGGTTCGACGACGACGTCGACGTCTGCTTCAAGGTCGAGACGCACAACCACCCCTCCGCGATCGACCCCTACGGCGGCGCCAACACCGGGCTGGGCGGCGTGATCCGCGACGTGCTCGGGACCGGCCTGGGCGCCAAGCCGATCTGCAACACCGACGTCTTCTGCGTCGCCCCGCCCGACCTCCCGCCCGACGCCCTGCCCCAGGGGGTCCCGCACCCGCGGCGGGTGCTCAAGGGGGTCGTCGCCGGGGTCCGCGACTACGGCAACCGGATGGGGATCCCGACCGTCAACGGCGCCCTGGTCGTCGACCGCGACTTCCTGGCCAACCCGCTGGTCTTCTGCGGCACGGTCGGCGTGCTCCCGCGCGGGGGCTCGAGCAAGCGCGTCGAGCCCGGCGATCGGATCGTCGCCATCGGGGGCCGGACCGGCCGCGACGGCATCCACGGCGCCACCTTCAGCTCGGCCGAGCTGACCGGCGCCAGCGAGGCCATCTCCGGGGGGGCCGTCCAGATCGGCAACGCGATCACCGAGAAGATGGTGCTCGACGTCCTCCTCCAGGCGCGCGACCGCCGCCTCTTCCGCGCGATCACCGACTGCGGCGCGGGGGGCTTCAGCTCGGCCGTGGGCGAGATGGCCGAACCCCTCGGCGCCGAGGTCGACCTCGACCGCGCCCCGCTCAAGTACGAGGGGCTCTCGTACACCGAGGTCTGGATCTCGGAGGCGCAGGAACGCATGGTCCTGGCGGTGCCGCCCGAGAGCTGGCCCGAGCTGCGCGCGCTCTGCGCCCGCGAGGAGGTCGAGGCCACCGACCTCGGCCGGTTCGTCGACTCCGGCCGGCTGACGCTCCGCTTCCGCGGCGAGACGGTCGCCGACCTGTCGATGGAGTTCCTCCACCGCGGCCGCCCCGCCGTCGTCCGGGCCGCCTCGTACACCCCCCCGCCGGAGCGGCCGCTGGCGCTGCCCGATCACCCGGGGGCCGACTACACGGCCGACCTGATCGCGATCCTCGAGTCGTGGGACGTCTGCAGCAAGGAGTGGATCGTCCGCCAGTACGACCACGAGGTCCAGGCGCGCACGGTCGTCAAGCCGCTCGTCGGCGCGCGCGACGACGGGCCGGGCGACGCCTCGGTGGTGCTCCCCGTGCGGGGCTCGACCCGGGGGCTGGCCATCGCCTGCGGGATCAACCCGCGTTACGGGCGGCTCGACCCCTACGCGATGGCCGGCTGCGTCATCGATGAGGCGATCCGCAACTGCGTGGCCGTCGGCGCCGACCCGGCCCGGATCGCGCTCCTGGACAACTTCTGCTGGGGGAACACCGACCGGC
The DNA here is from genome assembly GCA_019232645.1 of Planctomycetaceae bacterium. Lineage (GTDB taxonomy): Bacteria > Planctomycetota > Planctomycetia > Isosphaerales > Isosphaeraceae > JAFANO01. The sequence continues at coordinate 3,822 of JAFANO010000316.1, forward strand.
CCGAGACCCTCGGGTCGCTCGTCCTGGCCGCGCGCGGGTGCCACGACCTGGCGCTGGCCTACGGCACGCCGTTCATCTCGGGCAAGGACAGCCTGAACAACGAATACACGCACGAGGGTCAGAGCCTGGCCATCCCCCCGACGCTCTTGATCAGCGCCATGGGCCAGGTGCCCGACGTGCGGACCTGCGTGACGATGGACCTGAAGGAACCCGGCAACGTCCTGCTGCTGGCCGGGCTGACCCGGCTCGAGCTGGGCGGGTCGCACTGGGCGATGGTCCGGGATCGGCCCGGCGGCCGGGTCCCCCGGGTCGACCCCGGGCCGGCCAGGGCCCTGTTCGGGGCGGTCCACGCGGCGATCGCTCGCGGCCTGGTCCGGAGCTGCCACGACCTGAGCGAGGGGGGCCTCGCCGTGGCCCTGGCCGAGATGGCCCTGGCCGGGGGCCTCGGCGCGCGGGTCTCGCTCCGCGACGTGCCGCACGCGGAGGAGGCCGCGCATGTCGTCGCCCGGCTGTTCTCGGAATCGCCCTCGCGCTTCCTCCTGGAAGTCCGGCCCGAGCACGTCGACGCCCTCTCCGGGATCTTCGACGGCCTGCCCCTGGGCAGGCTCGGAGAGGTGGTCGGGCCGCCCGACGCGGCCGGCCCCGCCCCGCCCCGCCTGACCGTGCTGGGACTCGACGCGGAGCCCCTGATCGACGCCGCCACCAACACCCTTAAAGCCGCCTGGCAGCGCCCGCTCCGCTGGTGAGCGGGGGCCGCCCCGATCGGAGGATACGTGACCCGACTTAATGGAACTCCTGACCGAATAAGGACCGAAAAAATGCTCCGGTTCGTCACTTTTGTGGATGGTTCGAATCTCGACGGCGTCCTGAAGCATCTGAACCTGCGCGTGGACGATTATGGTTCGTTTTACCGCCACGTCTTCGAACAGAGCGTCCATTACTGGGGCCGGACCTTCGCCGAAGGCTCTCCCTGGCCCACGGCGCAGCACTCGCGCATCTACTGGTACGTGGTGGGCAAGATGGACGAATGGGACCTGAACGACCCGAAGGCCGAGTCCCGGCTCCGCGCCCGCTTCGAGCTGAACCCGCGGCTCCGCGACAGCTATCTCGAGGACGTCGCCCGCCGGCTGCCCGAGCTGCCCGCCGACCGCCGGTCCGAGGAGGCGTGGAACCTCTGCTTCGCCGAGACCCGCGAGTGGTACGAGAACAAGCGCCGGGCGCTGGAGCGGAAGAAGCGGTTCTACCATGGGGTCCAGGCGGCGACCGACTTCGTCGAGATCCGCCAGGAAGGGCACTGGAAGGTGGACCTGCTCCACCACACACTGAACGAGAAGGGGCTCGACACCAGCCTGGCCGTGGACATGGTCGCGCTCCAGGATACCTACGACATCGCGTTGTTAATCTCGGGCGACGCCGACGGCATCCCGGGGATCAATTACGTCAAGGGCCGATCGAAGCACGTGGGCGTGGCCGAGTTCCGCCGCGGGGCCCCGGCCGACTTCCCGACCAAAGGGGCATCGTCGCGGCTCAAGATCGCCGCCGACTTCGTCGTCCAGGTCTACGAAGCCGACCTAATCCGCCGCAACCTCGCCTACCGCGCCGAGGTCGACTTCCCCAGCGGCGCCTCCTTTTCGCCGAACTAGAGCAGCTTCTGATCATGATACGTCACCGCGCGATCGTCCTGCGAGCACCTGGAACGAACTGCGACGAGGAAACGTCGGCGGCCTGGCAGCAGGCGGGTGCCGACGTCGAGACCTGGCACGTCGGCCGCCTCCTCGAGACGCCGGGGGCGCTCGATGGCTTCCAGGTCCTGACCATCCCCGG
>JAFANO010000322.1 GCA_019232645.1 Planctomycetaceae bacterium
GTCGATCCAGGACTGGCGGAGGGTCCGGCCCGAGCGGATGTCGGTCACGGCGCCGAGGGCGTCGAGCAGCAGGTCGCGGAGCGACGGGACGCCGTCGATGTCGAGGTCGGGGCCGGCGACCGCCGAGTCGACGTTGAGCATCAGCACGGCCTTCTCGTCGATCTCGCGGGCGTGGTCGTCGGCCCACTCGGTCGAGCCGACCAGGCCGTATTCCTCGCCGTCCCAGCTCGCGTAGACGAGCGTCCGCCGGGGCTTCCATCCCCGCTTCACGGCCGACCCCAGGGCGCGGCACATCTCCAGGGTCGCGGCGGTCCCGCTGCCCGGATCGACCGCGCCATGGACCCAGGCGTCGTGGTGGTTGCCGATGATCACCCAGCGGTCGGGCTCGACCTCGCCGGGGATCGTGGCGATGACGTTCCAGATCGTGCGGACCTGGTAATCCATGGCGACCGAGAACTCGACCTCGGCCGGCCCCGGGCCGGCGTGATAGGCGAACGGCAGTCCCCCCTGCCAGCCGCTCGGCACGTTCGGCCCGCCCAATGCCTCGAGGATCGGTCGGGCCGCGTCGTAGGCGATCGGCAGCGACGGGATGGTGGCGAAGTAATCGTCGCGTTTCAGCCCGGTCGCCTTCTCCCAGTCCTTGACGGCCATGACCTCCGGGTCGCGACCGAACCCCGGGGAGCTCGGCCGGCCGATCGGGAACCCGTTCGAGGCGTCGATTGGCAACCTCTTGGCCCCCTTGAGCGAGGGGCCGTTGGGTGTCGAGGGGTCGCCCGGGCCGAGCGAGAGAAACTGCACGCTCCCCCGCTGGACCGCCGAGCCGGGTCGGTAAGGGCCGTCGGGATAGACGTCCCCCCGGGCGTAGCCGTCGTCGGCCGGGTCGGAATAGAGCAAGATCCCCGCCGCCCCCCGCTTCTGCGCGTTGCGGACCTTCAGGCCACGAAAGATCTCGCCGTACCGCGCCAGGACGACCTTGCCTTGGATGTCGATCCCCAACTTCTCCAGACTCGCGAAGTCCTCGGGCCGTGCGTAGTTCACATAGATCACCTGGCCCCTGACTTTACCCGAGACGCCGTATCCGTGGAAAGCGGGGAATGCCTCGGGGCTAGCCGAGTCCTTGTCGCCGGCGAGGGCAGACTCGGATAGGGACAGATCCCTGACCGTCGGCTCGACCAGCCTGAGCCCGACCCTGAAGTTTTTGCCCGTGGCTGGAGGGACGATACCTGGGGCGGGATAATTGATCAGAACCTCGTACTCGGCGAGTTCGGCCTTCCAGCCCCAGTCGCGGAGCTTGTCGCGGATCAGCAGGGCGATCTTGTGATCGGCGGGGGTGCCGGCGACGTGAGGCTCCTCGGTCAGGACCCGGAGCAGGGCCCGGGCGGAATCGGGGGTGGGCACGGCCAGCGCCCGCGCCTCGGCCCTCGCCTGGGCGGCGCGCGAGCCGGGGGCGAAACCGAGGGGCGAGGCGATCCCCTCATCCTGTCCCAGGCCTGCGGTCGCCGAACTCACCAGGATCGCGAGGATCCCCACGCCCTCCGTGGCCCAACGGCGCAACATGAACGTCGGCCTCATAAAAAATGGATCCTTGACACAACTGCATCCAGAGACCACACTCAGGGCGTGGATCGCTGTCGCTGGTCCGTGAGGATACGACGCTTCCCTTCACGAATCCAGACCTGAGCCCCGGCCCCTCCGGCGGCGCGGATCGCGATGTTCAAAAGAGACACGCACCGATGAGTGTCCTGTCGCTTGTCCTCGGCCGGCCTGGGCCAGTCGCCGAGCCGGTGCCTCCGGTGTCGGCGGGCCGAGCAGTTCCGAGGTCCTGTCCGTCGGCTCCTCATTCGATCCCAACAGAACTCCGAACGCGGCCGAGGCCACAGGTCCACGGCCGACGTTCGCGCGGTCGACTTTTGGTACTCAGGGCGTCCCGGCCTCGCCCGAGCTGGGTGCCATCGGTCCAGGGCATCGTTGGTTGACACGGGGGTGACACCATGGGCCTATCGTTCACGGTCGGCGGGACGCGGGGGACGTTCGACGAGGGTTTCGCCAACGAGGTCGCGGGCGTCCTGGACCATGCCTTCGGCGCGGAGGGGGACTGGGAAGGCGTTCCCCCTCGCTCTTTCGGCGAGCTGGCGGGGACCGGCTGGGCCGATCTCCAGGCCCAGGCTGCCGAGGAGCTGGGGGCCGACGCCGTCCCAAACCTGCTGGCCCTGGGCGCCGACGGCCGCGGCGCTTACCTGCCCGCGCACGTGCGGGCCGTCTCGCTGCCGCTCTCGGCCGGCCAGGCGCTGCGCTGCGCCAGCCTGCCCGGCCTCCGCCGCGAGCTCGCCGAGCTGGCCGAGCGCTGGGACCTGCCGCTCGACGACGAGGGCCTCGAGGACCTGCTCCGCGTCCATCGCGACCCCGTCGACGGCTGGGTGGCCGACGCCCCCGAAGTCATCTCCTTCGCCCAGCTCGCGCTGGCCGCCAATGAGGCCGTCCGCCGCGACTGCCCGCTCTGGCTCGTCGGCGCAATCTGAATGTCTCCTGCTCCTCAGTACGAGAGATTTCGAGAACCGTGCGCCCGCCAGGGCGCCTCAGAGCCTATCTCAGTAGGTGG
>JAFANO010000336.1 GCA_019232645.1 Planctomycetaceae bacterium
CGTGGGCGGCGCTGGTGTCCTGAATGAGAGGCGCGCCCCAGCCGTTGTGGCTGTCGACGATGATCAGGGTCGGCCTCTCGCGCTCCTTGAGGAAGGTGCCGAAGGCGCGGTCGAGCATGTCCAGGTCGTTGGCGTCGCCCACCCGAGTGACGTTCCAGCCGTAGCCCATGAAACGGGTGGCGACATCCTCGGAGAAGGCCAGTGCGGTGTTCCCCTCGATCGTCACGTGGTTGTTGTCGTAGATCCAGCAGAGGTTGGGGAGCTTCCAATGGGCGGCGAGCGAGGCGGCCTCGGAGGAGATCCCCTCCATCATGCAGCCGTCGCCACAGAGGGCGTAGACGTTGTAGTCGATCAGGTCGTCGAAGCCGGGGCGGTTGAAGTGCGCGGCCATCCAGCGGCCCGCCAGCGCCATGCCGACGCTGGTGGCCAGTCCCTGCCCGAGCGGCCCGGTCGTGGTCTCGACGCCCGAGGTCCAGCGGTACTCCGGGTGGCCCGGGCAGCGGCTGTGCCACTGCCGGAAGGCCTTGATCGCCTCGAGGGGGACCGACGGCTCGCCCAGCCGCTCGTAGTCCTTGCTGACGGCCCGCACGCCGGTCAGGTGAAGCAGCGCGTAGAGCAGCATCGAGGCGTGGCCGGCCGAGAGCACGAAGCGGTCGCGGTTGGGCCAGATCGGGTCCTGGGGGTCGAAGCGCAGCACGTATTGCCACAGGTAGTAGCCGACCGGGGCCATCGCCATGGGCGTCCCGGGGTGCCCCGAGTTTGCGGCCTGGATCGCGTCGATGGCGAGGGTGCGGATCGTGTTGATGCAGACTTCGTCAAGAGGGTGCCTCGGGGACTTGATGGTCGGGCTCTTGTCGATCGCGATCGCCATGGCGGCTCCTCTCGGAATCGTGGTTTCCTCGGTCAACTCAGCAACCTTTGCACATTCGAATTCGGGTTCACGGGGTGTGCGGGGGGGTTGAACCGTACATATTCTTGGCCGCGAGGCGCCGGTGATGGCCGGCCGCAAACCAGCGGGTCGGCCTTACCGAACACGCGTCGCTCTAACACTTGATGAATACCGTATAGAGCGATTGCCAGCGCGGGCCAGCCAATCCAAGGCCACATCTCCCGCCATCGCGGCAAGGGCTTAGCCACCTCCACCGCACCGCCGATCACGGCCAGCCCATGCAAACCTTCAACCTGGACGTGCATTTCCCAGCGGCCTGGCTCGGGGAGTTCGAACTGGGCCGCGCGGAAGAGCTTGTTGGTCGCCGCGTCGGGTGTGGCCGGATATTCCAACGCAAGCCGACCGAAACCACATATGATTCGTGCGTCCCGGGATCAGGTCGGTCTTCCCGGCCAGGCGCGGCACCCAGAAGCTGTGGCAGACATCGGCCGACTTCAACATGTAGACCGGCCGCGGCACGCCGTCTTCGCTGGCTGGTACATGCAGCTCGTTAGCCGTGATGAAGCCCACGTCTTGGCTGTCATATTTGCGGTAGACGTACTCCCACCACCACTGATGGCCGATGACGGTGACGTAAAGCGGCTTCGAGCCCGGCGGCGGTGTGTCGGGGTCGACGCGTACTTTCGAATTCCGTGCGGGTCAGAATCAGAGCTAGGAGGAAGCAAATCAGCGCCGGCGCGGCCGTCCATGCGATCTCGATGGGGATGCTGCCGTACACCTGCGGCGGTTCCGCGCCTTCCGGAGAAGGGCGCCAGAAACGAATGATGCTGTACAGGAGCACGCCTTCGACAATCAGGAAGATCGCCGCGGTGACTGCAAGCACCAAGATAAACAGGGAACGGATCGACTCCGCGGGCGGAGAGGCTGGATTGAAGATCGACAGATTCTGAGCCGAGGTCGCTCCGTCAGCCAGTAGGATGAGTCCACGCATGTTCATTAATTCCTCATACCGCCGGCGACCGTTCATCCATTTTGGCCAGATGGCCTGCCGCCATTCACGCCACCCAGGAAGGGCTCGGCCGACCCGGAGGTGCCCTCGGTTCGCCTGTTCTCGGGGACAGCACCGGCCGCAGCTTCACGGAAAAGCAAGACCGTCTCGCTCTCCAGGCCGATCTTCACGATGTCCGGCCGAAACAAGAGCGCAAAGGTCCAGTCGCTCATGATGCGCAGCCGACGGCTCCAGCCCGGCATTTGAAGCAGGTAGTATGTTCGCCGAACGAACCACGCCAAAAAGCCGTGCAGGCGTACTTTCAGGAGCTGGCCGAACGCCCTGCTGTGCCCCAGGGAGCCCATCATCCCTAAGGTGTCGTAGACGAACGGCTGGGGTGCCCGGCCGTTCAGAACAGCGTAAATGTTGTGGGCCAGCACTTTGGCCTCTCGCAAGGTATGCTGGGCCAGGTTCGGGTAGGGTTTGCCGTCGGGGGCAGGGATGAACGCACAATCGCCGAGCGCCCACACCTCCGGGCGGCTCTTGCAGCGCATGGTCCCATCGACCACGATGTGCCCGCGTTGATCCTTCTCCACCGGCAGGCCGGCCACGACTGGGTTCGGGACGATCCCGGCTGCCAGGACAATGGTCTCCGCCTCGATCGTCTCTTCCGGCAAGTGGATCTTGCCCGGCTCGATGGCCCGCACGGGGGCGTGGGTCCGGATCTCCGTCCCGTGCCGCCCACCGAGCAGCCGGGCCCCATACTCCGCCAGCTTAGGGTCGATCTCTGGCATGATCCGGTCGCCCGCTTGGAGCAGGAGGAAACGGACCTCGTCGCGGCTCACGTGTCGGTAAAAAGGCGTGATCTCGTCCACGAAGGCGGTCAACTCGCCGAAGAGCTCCACGCCGACCAGCCCTCCCCCGATGACCACGAACGTGAGCAGCCTGCGTTTGCGCTTCGGCTCTAGCTCCACGTCGGCTCGTTCAAAGCATTCAATCATATGGTTGCGCAGGAGGAAGGCGTCGGCGAGGGTCTTGAACGTGAAGGCGTTCTCCGAACCGGGGATCATTTTCTGGTTGGTCATTGCCCCGAGAGCCAGGACCAGATGGTCGTAGGACAACTCGCCACTTGACCCGTGAGCGGCCACGTGGACCACCCGGCGCTCCAGGTCGATGCCCTGAACCGCGGCCTCGCCGAACCGTGTGGTGCGCAAGAACGCGCGGATGGGCAAGGAACAGTGTCGCAAGTCAAGGGTTCCAGAACAAACCTCAAACAGCAGCGGAGTCATGAGGAGGAAATTGTCGCGGCTCACAAGAACGATTTCGACATCCGGATGGCGCTTGCAAAGCGTCTCCAGGTGGCGGGCGGTGTAGGCCCCACCGAAGCCGCCACCAAGAATCATGATCCGGGTTTTCGCAGCGTGCGAATCTACTCCCGTTACGGCACGCTCGCGGCTCACAACGTCTGTCTGATTCACGGGCTGACTCCCACGGTTGGAAATAGTTCCGACGACGGTGCCAGTGCAAAGCCTGTTCTCTCAGTCTGTTCCCGGCTGTCCCGCCGCCGCCCGGTCGGCAAGCACCAGGGCCTGGTCCTGGCGAACCCGCCCGGCCGGAATCGACTCATCACCGGCGCGCAGGCGCCCCAGCATCCCAGCCTTCTCCCTGCCGGTCACCAGCCACATGACGCGCCGGGAACGATTGAGGATCGGATACGTCAACGTCATCCGG
>JAFANO010000723.1 GCA_019232645.1 Planctomycetaceae bacterium
GACAGCAGCTTGGCCGACTTGCCCTGCGCGTAGAGGACCGAGACAGAGAACGACAGCGCCAGCGGGATCATCAGCGCCACGAACCCGGCCGAGTCCAGATCGCCCAGGAAGATGAAACGCACGGCGATGCAGAGCACGGCGATGACCAACCCCATGCCGACCAGCAGGTTGTGGAGCACGTTGTACGTCGTCACGTGCACCAGGTCGGTCCGCTGGTTGAAGACCTTCAGCGCGGTGCCCTGGGGCAAGATGCCCGACTTCTGGATCGTGTCCATCTTCTCGGCAACCGCCTCGGTGACGGGCAGCGACTTCTCGTACTTCCGCAACAGGGCGATGCCCTCGACGACGTCGTCCTCGTCCTTGACCTTGGGGCGGCCGTCCACCTCCTTCTGGAGGCGTCCCACGATGCCCAGGCGGGGCCGGTGGTTGATCTCGACCTTGGCGATGTTGCGGACGTAGATCGGGATGTTGTTGGTCACCGTGACGACGACGTCCTGGATGTCCTCCAACTTCTCCGCCTCGATCAGAAGCGCCTCGTCGATGGAGGACGGGTCGAGCGAGTCTTCGCCTCCGCCCAACAGGCCGATCCCGCGGACGATGTGCGCCTGGATCCCCAGGGTGAGGAGGTCGCCTCCGACGTTGGCGTTCGAGCGGGTGATCGCGTCGGAGACCTGCTGCAACGTCACGTTGTATTGGCGGAGCAACCGGGTATCGATCAGGACCTGATACTGCTTGACCGCGCCGCCGTAGCCGGTGACGTCGATCACCCCGTGGACCTGCTTCAGCGCTCGGTTGACGACCCAGTCCTGCACAGCCTTGAGTTGGTTGAGCGTGTAACCCGGCCCCTCCAGCACGTAGCGGACGATCTCGCCCGTCGGGCTCCAGGGGGAGAGCCGGGGCGTGACCCCCTGCGGGATGTTGTCGAGTGAGTTGATCCGGTTGATCACCTCCTGGCGGGCCTTGAGGTAGTCGGTGCCGTAGGCGAACTGGCATTTGATATCATACAGGCCGGCGATCGAGGTACTCCGGAGGTCTTCCAGCCCGGGCATCCCGTTCAGCGCGGTCTCGATCGGGATGCCGATCAGCCGCGCCATCTCCTCGGGGCTGGCACCGGGGTTCTGGGTGATGACCTCAACCAGGGGGGGCGTCGGGTCGGGATATGCCTCGACGCTGAGATTGAGCGCGGAGACCGTCCCGATCACGACCAGGGCCAACGCCCCAAGGACCACGATGAAACGGTTGTGCAGGCTCCACGAGATGATGGCACGAATCATGGGCGCGTCACCCTCATCGGGAGGTGGACGAATGGATGCGGTCCCGCAAGACTGGGACGGATGACGAGGTATGAAAAGAATCAATAATCGGACCGTTCAGCGAGATTTTGACCCGTCGACGCCGCCTAGGAGCGGAGAAGTCCCGGGCTCAAAAGCGCAGAGGGCGTGACCGCGTCGTCGAGATCAACGGGCCTCGGGTCTGCATCACATGGGAGGTGTCCGCGGCGGTCGCGACGGCCGGGCCGTGGGTCGGCGAAGGCAACGGCGCGAGCGGCAACGACCCGCCCTCATCCTCAACCTCCGACATGTCGAAGACCAGAGATAGCGCCGGGCCGCCCGTCTGGCACCATCTCCCGAGTCGCCCGGTCCTCTGGACGTGGAGCGGCATCGGGGAGAGCACCATGCCCCGGCTCCTCAGCACCTCGGCCGGGGACGCCGCAACGGCCGTGAATGCGCCGTTCCTCGGCCAAGCCATCACGATGACGAGCAGGGATGCCTTCGCGTGCAGGGCTCGGAGGGGATGACCCACGTTCGGCTCGCTCGGATTGTGTGCGGAAAGATGAAAAAAGTCGAGACGTTACATAGTACGCCACGCCGGGGCGGTTGTTCGGTGAATCTTGGACCGTCCAGATGATTCTACAGCGGCAATGATTCCCGAGGGTCCCCCGCTTTCTCCTCGAAAACAAGGAGCCGGTCGAAGGGACGGCAGCGGCCCGACCCAGACCAGTCGCGGAGGAACCGACACAAGTCCTTGTTAATGAGCAACTTGGGCTCAGTGGAACCGTGCACAATGCCTGCCCAATGAATACACAGATTAAAAAATTTGATTGGATTCCTAAATCCTTGCCTTACAAGGACCTTGCCGGATGGGGAGAAGTCGGGTAGGGTTCCATCTGTAACCGATCGAGGACCCGGAGCGGTTGGGTCCAATCATGTCCCCCGACTCCAGGAGGCCGGCATGGAGGCCAGCGTCCGAGGCAGTTCCGCGTGGGTGGGTCGGACGTCGGGCCCGGAACTCTCGGGTCTCCGGGTGGCGCTCGTGCACGACTGGCTGACCGGGATGCGAGGCGGGGAGAAGTGCCTGGAGGTGCTCTGCCGGGCGTTCCCCGAGGCGACACTGCATACGCTCATCCACCGTCGAGGAGCGACGAGCCCGGCGATCGAGGCGCTCAGGATCCGGACCTCACCGCTCCAGCGGGTCCCCGGCGTCTTCCGGCACTATCGCAAGCTGCTGCCGCTGATGCCGCTGGCCGCCCGGACTTGGCGCACGGGCCGGGTGGACCTGGTCGTCAGCCTGAGCCATTGCGTCGCCAAGGCGGTCCGCCCCCCGACGGGCGTACCGCACGTCTGCTACTGCTTCACCCCGATGCGGTACGCCTGGGAGGGGCGCGAGGCCTACCTCGACGGCTGGTCCGACCGCCCCGTCCGCCGCGCGCTAGCGGGACTGCTGCTCGACCGGCTCCGCGCATGGGACCGCGCGACCGTCACGCGGGTCACGCACTTCGTGGCGATCTCGGAGACGGTCCGCGAGCGGATCGCACGGTGCTACGGCCGTGAAAGTCGGGTGATCCAGCCCCCGGTGGACACCGAATTCTACACGCCCGACGGCGGCCCTCGCGACGACTTTTTTCTCTGCGTCTCGGCGCTGGTGCCCTACAAGCGGATCGAGGACGCCGTGACCGCTTGCTCGCGCTCGGGCCGCCGCCTGGTCGTCATCGGCGCCGGCCCCGAGCGCGCGAGGCTCGAACGGCTGGCCGGGCCGGGAGTCCGGTTCCTGGGCTGGCAGCCCGACGCGGTCATCCGTGACCACTACCGGCGGTGCCGGGCGCTACTCTTCCCCGGCGAGGAGGACTTCGGGATCGTCCCGGTCGAGGCGCTGGCCTGCGCCACGCCGGTGATCGCGCTGGGGCGGGGAGGCGCGGCCGAGACGGTCGATGCCGAGGTCGGCCGGACCTACGACCGCCCGACGGCCGACGGCCTGCTCGAGGCGCTCGAGGTCTGGGAAGCGGCCGGACGCCCCTTCGACCCAGGCCTCGCCCGCCGTCGCGCCGAGGCACTGGCACTCCCCATCTTCCGGAACCGGCTCCTCGGCTTCCTGGCCGATGTCCTTGCGGGCCAGCCCAAGGGCCCTGTACCCCCCGCACCCCACTTGCCCGCCCGGAAACCCCCTGCCTCCGGAGCGGCCGGATTCCTCGGATCATCTCCGCGACGCCGCAGGTGAGGGGTCATTCGATGCGGTCAAGCACTCAGACAATTACGTTGGACGAGCGACCTGCCCGGAGGTGATGAGTCGATTTATCCATTCCGCCGGGCGAAGTCGTCCATCAGCGACGCCAGGGCCTGACAGCCCTCGACGCTCATGGCGTTGTAGATCGACGCGCGGCAGCCACCGACGGAGCGGTGGCCGGGCAGTCCGACCATGCCGACGGCCTGGGCTTCGGCGAGGAACTTCTTCTCGAGCGCCTCGCTCGGCAGGCGGAAGGTGACGTTCATCGACGAGCGGGAGTCGGGGGCGGCGTGGCCGCGATAGAACCCCTGGCTGCCGTCGATGGCGTCGTAGAGGATCGCCGCCTTGCGGGCGTTGCGCTCGGCGAGGGCCGCCAACCCGCCGATTTCGTCGACCCACTGGAGCACCAGGTTCAGCACGTAGACGCCGAAGGTCGGGGGGGTGTTGTAGAGCGAGTTGTTCTTAACGTGCGTCGCGTAGCGGAGCATTGTCGGAACGCCCTTATTGGCCCGCTCCAGCCACGATTCGAGGATCAGCACGACCGTCACCCCGGACGGCCCGAGGTTCTTCTGGGCTCCGGCGTAGATCAAGGAGAACCTGCCAGCGTCGATCGGTCGCGACAGGATGTCGCTGCTCATGTCGGCGACCAGCGGGCGATCGACGACGTCGGGGAACGCGTGCCACTGCACCCCCTGGATCGTCTCGTTCGAGGTCAAGTGGACGTAGGCCGAGTCGGGGCTAAGCTTGATCTCGCCGGCATGAGGGACTCGGCGGTAGGCGTCGTCCTTCGTGGAGCCCACGACCCGAGCCTGGCCGACCTTGACGGCCTCGTCATAGGCCTTCTCACCCCACGACCCGTTGATCAGGTAATCCGCGGTGCCGCCGGGCGGCAGGAAGTTCATCGGGACCATCGCGAACTGGGTCGAGGCGCCGCCCTGGACGAACAACGCCCGGTAGCCGTCGCCGACGCCGAGCAGTCGCTTGAGGCTCGCCTCCGCCTGGGCGTTGACGGCCTCGTATTCCTTGGAGCGGTGGCTCATCTCCATAATCGACATGCCGCGTCCCTGGTAATCCCGTAATTCGGCCTGGACCTTCTCAAGGACCGTCGGCGGGAGCATGGCCGGACCGGGGTTGAAATTGAGGGCGGTGCTCATGAATCGTGCTTCCTTCGGGTCTAACTCCACTCTCGGGCTCACATGGATGAGTGAGGTCTTTCCATTCGCTAATGAAGGCCTCAACCGCTCGGCCAATCGATCCTTGTCGGGGAAGTCGTCAATCCGCGGCCGTTACCGGTTCAGGATGTCCAGCCCCTGTTCCACCTGATGTTGCTCCTGTCGGTCGTGTTCCACCGCGCTCAACGGCGTCTTGCTGCCTCTCATCGGCGGCCTCCTGACTCAGCAATCCGTGGCAAGTGAGGCCCGCATCATGACAGAAAAAGGCGTCGCAGGGAATTCCCATCCTTGATTTGCTGGGAGCGGTACTACCGGTTTGATGCACAGTTCGATTCCGATTGGAGCGACTCGATTGGCAGGACGGAGCTCGCAACCGCTGAAAAGACCCTGCCTTATTCCATCGCACGCGAACATTCTTCGGAGCTTGAACGGGCTGGGAAACTTGGTGTGGCCTTGAGAGTGCCGTCGATGTAAGATCAACAATCGTCAATCGTCGTGGCCGCTGGTCCTCCCCTGGGGGAATCGCCATGGACGAGCCGGTGAATGTCTCCGCCGGCGCTGGTGATCGCGCCGGCCTTTTGGTCGAGGCGTTGGCCCCGAGGCGTCTGGCATGCCTCCGCGCGCTGGAGCGGAAGGTGCTCTGGCTCTCGACGTGGATGATCCACAACGCCAATCACTTGCGTCCCAAGTGCGATGGCTTGAAGGTGGGGGGGCACCAGGCGTCATGCGCCTCGCTGGTGACGCTCATGACGGGGCTCTACTTCGACGTCTTGCGGCCCCAGGACCGGGTCGCGGTCAAGCCCCACGCAAGCCCCGTCTTCCACGCCATTCAGTATCTGATGGGGCGTCAGTGCCGCGAAAAGCTTGAGCGATTCCGCGCCCTCGGTGGCGCGCAGTCGTACCCGTCGCGGACCAAGGATGGTGACGACGTCGACTTCTCGACCGGCTCGGTCGGCCTGGGGGTCGCGATCACGCTGTTCGCCTCGCTCGTCCAGGACTACCTCCGGCTCAAGCGGCTGGTCCCCGACGACACTCCTGCCAGCCGGATGATCGCGCTGGTCGGCGACGCCGAGCTCGACGAGGGGAACGTCTTCGAGGCCCTCCTCGAAGGCTGGAAGCACGACATCCGCAACGTCTGGTGGATCATCGACTACAACCGCCAGAGCCTCGACAGCGTGGTCGAAGACCGGCTCTTCCAGCGGATCGACAGCACCTTCCGCACGATGGGCTGGGACATCGTGACCCTGAAATACGGCAAGCGGCTCCGGGAGGCGTTCGCGCGGCCCGGCGGCGAGGCGCTTCGGGACTGGATCGACAACTGTCCCAACTCGCTGTATTCGGCCCTGGTCTACCGCGGTGGCGCCGGCTGGCGGACCCGGCTTGTACGCGACCTGGGCCCGACCCGGGGGATCGCCGCGCTGCTCGACGAGCACGATGATGACAGCCTGCACGCGCTGATGACCAACCTGGCCGGGCACGACATGGAGTCGACCCTCGAGGCCTTCCACGGCGTCGAGGCCGACGCCCCGACCTGCTTCATCGCCTACACGATCAAGGGTTACGGACTGCCGTTCGCAGGGCACAAGGACAACCATTCGGGCCTGATGAGTCCCGAGCAGATGGAGACCTACCGCCGCGCCCAGGGGATCGCGCCGGGAGTCGAGTGGGAGCGGTTCGCCGGACTGGATGTGTCCGAGGAGGAGCTCCGGCAATTCCTCGACCAGGTCCCGTTCGCCCAGCACCCCTGCCGCCGGCACGAGCCGCCTCGGGTCGCGGTCCCCGATGTCCTGGCGGTCCCTCAAGGGCCAAGTATGTCGACGCAGGAGGGGTTTGGTCGGTTGCTCAGCGACCTGGCGCAGGACCCCGGGGGATTCGCCGACAGGATCGTGACGGCCTCTCCGGACGTGACGGTCTCGACCAACCTCGGCCCGTGGGTCAACCGCCGCGGGCTCTTCAATCGTCGCCCCCGGATCGACCTGTTCCGCGTGGAGGCGGTCGCCTCGGCGCAGAAGTGGGAGATGTCCCCCGCCGGCCAGCATATCGAGCTGGGGATCGCCGAGAACAACTTGTTCCTTCTCCTGGCCGCGCTGGGGCTGGCCGGCCCACTCTTCGACGCCCGGCTGCTGCCGATCGGGACGGTCTACGACCCCTTCATCGAACGCGGACTCGACGCCCTGAACTACGCCTGCTACCAGGGGGCTCGGTTCCTCCTGGTGGCGACCCCGTCGGGCCTGAGCCTGGCCCCGGAAGGGGGCGCGCATCAGTCGGTGATCACCCCGCTGATCGGCCTCGGCCAGCCTGGCCTGACGGCGTTCGAGCCCACGTTCGTCGACGAGTTGGCCGTCATCTTCGCCTGGGGCTTGCGGCACCTCCAGGACGATGACGGCGGCTCGGTCTACCTCAGGCTCTCGACCCGACCGATCGACCAGCCGGGGCGGGAGATGACCCCCGAGCTCCGCGAGGCCATCGTGCGCGGAGGCTACTGGCTGGTCCCCCCGGGTCCCGAGGCCGAGCTGGCGATCGTCTGCTCCGGGGTCGTCGCCCCCGAGGCGATCGAGGCACACGCCCAGGTTCGCCAGGACATCCCGGGCGCGGGTCTGCTGCTCATCACCTCCGCCTGCCGGCTGTACGCCGACTGGATCGCCGCCTGCCGGGCCCGGACCGACGGCGACGCCGACGCCCGCGCGCACGTCGAGGACGTGCTGGCCGCACTCGCGCCCGATGCGGCACTGGTCACCGTGCTCGACGGCCACCCGGCGGCCCTCTCCTGGCTCGGCGGCGTGGCCCGGCATCGCGTCGTGGCCCTGGGCGTGGACCGCTTCGGCCAATCGGGGAACATCCCCGACCTGTACCGGGAGTACGGCCTCGATGCCCGGGCGATCGTCGACGCCGCCGCCCGAGCCTGCCTCGACCAGATCGTCGACGCCGCCGCCCGAGCCTGCCTCGACCAGGCAGCCGGAGGCAGGCTTTAGGGATCAGGCAGTGAAGTCGAGATTCAGAGACTTGGGCTGGCCCCGACGGGCGGCAATGGTCGGGCCCGGGGAAGAGAGGCCATCTCCTTCGCTGTGCCCCATCACTGTCGACCGACCACCACCTCCCCCCTCTTCACCGAGTCGAGCCATGCCGACGGAGATCCGGATGCCGAGCCTGACCGACGCGATGACCGAGGGGACCGTCGTCGCCTGGAAGAAGCGCGAGGGGGATTCGGTTCGGGCCGGCGAGGTCATCGCCGAGATCGAGGCCGACAAGACGACCGTGGACCTGGAGGCTCCCGCGGACAGCGTGCTCACCAGGATCGTGGTGCCGGCCGGGGCCGCGAGGGTCCGCGTGGGAGAGGTCCTGGCTGTCCTGCACCGGCCCGGTGAGGCGGCGGACGCCGTCGCCCGGGGGCCGGCGGTCGAGGCCCCGACCCCGCCGTGCCAGAGCAACGACCACCTGGCAAAGTCCGCCGACGGCGCGACGAGCCCGGCCGAATCCGAGTTCGGGCCCGCGGCCTCGCGACCCGAGCCCAACGCGGCCCGGGCCCCAGACGATGTCAAAGCCAGCCCGCTGGCCCGGAGCATGGCCAGCCAGGCAGGACTCGACCTGTCTTCGCTCCGGGGCAGCGGACCGCGGGGCCGGGTCGTTAAGGCGGACGTCCTCAAAGCGCTCGGGTTCGGGCCCGGTCTCGAGGCCCCCTCGCAGCCCCCATACCCCGCGACGGGCCCAGCGCCTGCCTGGGCCGAGACGCCCTTCGACGAAATCCCCCACGTGCGGATGCGCCAGGTCATCGCCCGGCGGCTCGGCGAATCGAAGCGGACGATCCCCCACTTCTACCTGGCAGTGAACTGTCAGATCGACGCCCTGCTCCGGTTGCGGTCCGAACTCCAGCCGCATTGCGCGGGGGGGCCGAAGCTCTCGATCAATGACTTCGCGCTCCGTGCCACGGCCCTGGCCCTCAGGAAGGTGCCCGAGGTGAACGCTTCCTGGACCGACGGGGCGACCCGGCGCTTCCGGCGCGTCGACCTCGCGGTCGCCGTCGCGACCGAGTCGGGGCTGATCACGCCGATCGTCCGCGATGCCGACCGCAAGGGGTTGGCCGAACTCGCGGCCGAGGTCCGCGACCTGGCCGCCCGGGCCCGCGAGGGCCGGCTCCGGCCCGAGGAATATCAGGGGGGGACGTTCACCATCTCGAACCTCGGGATGTATGGGATCGACGAGTCCTATGCGATCGTCAATCCGCCCCAGGCCGGCATCCTCGGCCTCGGCGCCGCCGAGCCGAGGCCCGTGGTCCGCGACGGCTCGATCGTCGTCGCCACGATGATGACTTGCTCGCTCTCGGCCGACCACCGCGTCCTCGACGGCGCCACCGGGGCGCGATTCCTGTCGGCCTTCAAGGTGTTGATCGAAAGGCCGGTGACGATGATGCTCTAGGGTTGTGCCACGGCGGGCAAGCGGCCCAACCAACGTCGATCCGATGATCAAATTCAGCCCGCCTGACCACGCCACATCAACGGCGGTGGCCAAGCGGATCGCTGATCAGATAGATTAAATATTTTACAATTTATCATTTACATTTGAATCATGGGAGGTGCTGATGCGTGCCTCCGAATCGAAACGCTCCAGGAAGGCTCGCGATCGCGTGCCCCGCGGATGCACCATCCTTCAGACTCTCACTTGGGGGAGGGGGCGGGCCGGGGAGGCTCGCCCCCGCCTCGCTGAACGCCCTCGACGTCACGACGTCGCGGGATTGGAGCGTTGGGCGAGCCACGCGGTCGCCTCGGGCCAGAACTTCTTGTGCGCCTTCGCGCTCACCGCCAGGCCGATGTGACCGGCCTCCAGCGTCATCGCCTTCTTGTCCGTCGACCCCACGTGCGGCAGGATCCCCTCCGTCTGCACCGGCGGCACCAGGTGGTCCGCCGAGGCCATCAAGAGCAGCAGCGGGCACGTGATCCGGCTCAGGTGCACCGGCTCGTCCCCCAGCCGGAACTCGTCCCGCACCAGCTCGTTCCGCTGGTACAGCTTCTTGACGTACTCGCGGTACGTCTCGCCCGCCACCGGGATGTTGTCGTTCGTCCACTTCTCCATCGCGAAGTA
>JAFANO010000739.1 GCA_019232645.1 Planctomycetaceae bacterium
ATTTCAGAAATCAGTGACACGCCAGGAAGCCGAGAATGTGGATGGATGCATCTGAGGGTCCCCCGATCTCCCGGGGGACAGCGGACGGCCGATCCTCGGGGATTGTTGTCAGCAACACGATGTCATGCTCTCTCTGAATAGGAGTTACGCAGTTGGGGGCTCAGTGACCGCGCGAACTGTTACTCTGAGAGCTCGAGGGAAGATGGGCAACACAACGGGGCTTACCGCCGCGTTACTGGGTTGCCCATCTTTCCAAGCGCCTGGAGCATCAAACCGCCAACTGCGTAACTCCTACTCGAATCTCAAATCCGACATCACGAATCTGGCTCCCGAGGGTTCGAGGGACCAATCATGCAACTCGGGCGGGTGGTCGGCAGGGCGACGGCGACCGTCAAGCACCCGACGTTCCGGGGGGAGCGGCTGCTCATCGTGCAGCTCGAGTCGCCCGATGGCAAACCCGACGGCGAGCCGGTCCTCGCGTTCGACCGGTTGGGCGCGGGGCGGGGCGACCTGGTCATGCTGACCGCCGACGGCCAGCTCCTTCAGGAGATGCTCGGCCCGACGACCCCCGGTCGCTGGAGTGTCCTGGGGCTGCCCGACACGCGTTGAAAGCCGATTCGAAGGCCGGGCGTGAGCGATCCTGACCCACGAGACAGAGGTTAACTTCCGAGTCGGGATGATGAACGAGAAAACGGTCCATCCTCGAACCCTGGGCGCGAGACCAGGACATCCGGCTCTCGACATCGAGTCCCTGGTCCGGGCCGTCCTGTCCTCCCTCGGCGTGCCGCACTCCAAGCCCTTGCCGACGGCTCCGGCATCCCAGGTCGATCCCTCCTCGGCGCGAATCATCGAGGAAGACAACGCCGTCCATTCGGTGCCGGCGGAGTTGAAGGTCGGGCCGGTGCCGGTGTCGCTGCCCGCGCGGCACGAGGCCGAGGTCTTCGCCGATCGGCTCCTGGCGCAGCGGCATATCGAGGCGCTGCCGGGAGGGACGCGCGAGGTCCGGATCACCCCCGGGACGGTCGTGACCCCGCTGGCCCGCGACCTCCTGAAGCGTCGGGGGATCATCTTGCGGTGGGTGTCGGGCGGCGAGGCCGGTCGCGTCCGGGATCGGGGGGAATGGGGCTTCGCGTTCGAGTCCGAGTCGGGCGTGCTCGCGGCGCTGCGGCGGGCATGGCTCGAGGAGGAGTGGTCGGAGGTGGCGTCATCGCCTGTCGCGACGGCGCGATGGGTCGTCGCATCCCCGCGCCGCGGGGCGCTGCTGCTGACCGACGAGGCGTCGGTCGCGGTCTGGAGGGCGTGCCGGTTCGAGGGCGTCCGCGCGGCATCGGCCGCCGAGCCCGAGGCGGTCGCCCGCGCCGTCCGCCGGCTCGGGGTGAACTTGCTCGTCGTCGAGCCCGCCGGCAAGTCGATCGCGCTGATGCGGCAACTGGGCCGGACGTTCCGACGCGGGGGGGCGCCCCGGGCCCCCGAGGGCCTCGCCTCGGCAGGGGAGGCCCGCCCATGAGGATCGCCGAGGTGATCGGCCGGCTGACGCTCTCCCGGGTCCATCCCAGCATCACGGGGGCGCGGTTCGTGATCGCGCTGCCCATGCCCCTCGAGGCGCTGACCGAGGACTCACCCCGTCGGGGGGAGGAGGTCGTCGCCTTCGACGACCTCGGCGCGGGCCCCGGCGACCTGATCGGCCTGAGCGAGGGCCGCGAGGCCGCCAACCCGTTCGGCGAGACCAAGACACCCGTGGATGCCTATTGCGCCTGCATCCTGGATCGGCTGTCGCTCTGAGCGACCGGCAAGGCGAGACACCCGTGGGACAGGGGAGTTCCCAGAGATGATCAACAATGGTTCGATGATGAGCGAGTGGAAGCTGCGCGAGCAGATGTGCGAGATCGGCCGGCGGGTGTACGCCAAGGGGTTCGTCGCGGCCAGTGACGGCAACATCAGCTACCGGTTGTCCGCGGACCGCGTCCTCTGCACCCCGACCCGTGTCTCGAAGGGGTTCATGAAGCCGGGCGACCTCTGCGTCGTCGACATGGAGGGCAAGCAGATCTCGGGCGACCGCAAGCGCTCGAGCGAGATCCTCCTGCACCTGGCGATCCTCAAGGCGCGGCCCGACGTCCGGTCGTGCGTCCACTGCCACCCGCCCCATGCCACGGCCTTCGCCGTGGCGCACGAGCCGATCCCCAAGTGCACGCTGCCCGAGTTCGAAATCTTCCTCGGCGAGGTCGCCCTCACCCCCTACGAGACCCCCGGCACCCAGGCGTTCGCCGACACGGTCGTCCCCTACTGCAAGGACACCGACACGATCATCCTGGCCAACCACGGCACGATCACCGCCGGCACGGACCTCGAGGACGCCTACTTCAAGACCGAGATCATCGACGCCTACTGCCGGATCCTGATCCTGGCCCGGCAGCTCGGCTCGGTGAACCACTTCTCCGACGCCAAGGCCGCCGAGCTGATCAAGCTCAAGCCCGGCCTCGGCATCCGCGACGTCCGGCTCGAGCGCGGCCTGGAGAACTGCGACCTCTGCGGCAATAGCCTCTTCCGCGAGGGCTACTCCGACTTCCATCCCGAGCCCCAGGCGTTCCTCCCGGCCCAGTCCCCGCACCGGCGGCCTCAACCGCTGGCCTCGAAGCGAGAGCCGCCCGCCCCGGCCTGCGCCTGCTCGACTCCTGCTCCTCGGGATCAGGGCGGCGACATGGAAGACCTCGTTAAGTTGATCACCGACCAAGTCATGGTAGCGATGAACGGCGCCCTGAACGGCAAGGCCAGGGACAACTCGCGCGTCACCGGAGACGTCGGCAAAGCGGATCGTGCAGCGGATTGACGCGGAGGTGCGTTTATAAATGATTTATCCACGGCGTCTCGCTGGTGGCCGACCGGCGGATCCGGGCGACCGGCTCCAAGGCGATCCCCGAGAGCGACCTCGTGATGATCCCCGCCGGACTCCGGCAAGGGCCGTACGCGTCTGAATCATGGGGCATGCCGAGAAGTCGTTTCAGAGCAGAAACTTAGGGCAACATCAATCCGAGGTGACACCCGAGCATGTTCCTGATCAGACGCCTCAGTATTCAGTCGAAGCTCGTGCTGATGCTCCTTGCGGTGAGCATTGGTTCCATCGTGGTGATCGGTTACATCGGCTACGCCAGCGGCAGGGCGGCGTTGGCCCGGTCGGTCTACGAGCAATTGACCGGCTTGCGTCAGACCAAGGCGACCAACCTCCTGGATCGGCTGAGGTTCATCCGCGAGCAGGCGATCTCCCTCGCCGAGAGCCACGCTGTCATCAACGCGATCAGGGCCTTCAAGGAGGGATACGCGGAGGTCAGCCAGAGGAAGATCCCGCCCGAGTGGGACGCCAAGCTGACCGACTATTACCGCAACACGTTTTTGCCGTCGTTGGCCAAGAACGTCGACGGTCAGCCGGTTCTCGAGACGTACCTGCCGAAATCGCTCCCGGCACGGTATCTCCAATATCAATACAGCGCCAAGTTCCCGCAGATCCCCTACGAGGACAAGGCTCGGATCGTCGAGTCCGGCGACGGCGGCAAGTATGATTCCGCGCATAAGAAGTATCACCCTTTCTTCTCCAAGATCGCCAGCGCCTTCGGCTACCAGGATCTGATGCTGGTCGATTCGGTGACTGGTGACATCGTTTACATCGTCGACAAGTCCACCGAGCTCGGCACGAGCCTCCTGAAGGGCCCCTATGCGGATACGGGCGTGGGCGAGCTGTTCCGGTCGATCCGCCGGGGGATGGACAAGGGGGCCTACAAGTTCTCGGACTTCGAGCGCTATCGGCCCAACCTGAACAAGCCCGCCGCCTTCAGCGCCAGCCCGATCTTCGACGGCGACGAGTTGATCGGGGTCCTCATCCTGCAGTTCCCCATCGATGAGATCAACCGGGCGATGACCGGCGATGAGAATTGGGAGAAGGAGGGCCTGGGCAAGACGGGCGAGGTGTTCCTGGTCGGGTCGGACCACCTGATGCGGTCCCAATCACGTCGGCTCTGGGAAGATCGTGAGGGATTCTACAGGGAGTTGAGAGCGGCCGGTGGCACCAACCAGCAGATCGCAACGATCAAGCGCGCCGGGACGGCCATCTTGGCCCTTGAAGTGCGGACTCCGGCCGTGATGAGGGCGCTCTCGGGCAAGGAGGGGATTGTCTTCGAGAACGATTATCGCGGCACCCCCGTGATCGCGACCTACGCGCCGCTGGAGGTCGAGGGGCTCCGCTGGGCGATCGTCGCCAAGAGGGATGTCGCCGAGGCCTTCGCCCCCGTCTACGAATTCGGCCGAAACGTGCTGGCCAGCTCCGTGGGGATCGTCCTGCTAGTCACCCTCCTGGCGATGGTCCTGGCCCATTCCTTCACGAGGCCCATCCAAGAGCTGGCCGAAGGTGCACGCCAGGTCGGCGCAGGCCAAGTCGACGTCGCGGTCCGGGTCGACTCCGGCGATGAGTTCCGCGAGCTGGCCGATGTCTTCAACAGTATGACCCGCAACCTCAGGGAGAAGGGGGAGCAGGTCGAGCAGAAGATCCGCGAGAACGAGGAGCTCCTGCTGAACATCCTCCCCGGCCCGGTCGCCGCCCGGATGAAGGAGGGCGACGGTCGACGGACCGAGAGTTTCTCGGACGTCACGGTGCTCTTCGCCGACATCATCGGTCTGGCCGAGCTGCCCGAGACGATCCCGGCCAACCGGGCACTCGACCTGCTCAGCGACCTGGTGGTCGCCTTCGACGAAGCGGCCGAACGTTATGGTGTCGAGAAGGTCAAGACCGTCGGCGCCTCCTACATGGCGGTCTGCGGCTTGTCCGAGCAGCGTCCCGACCATACCCATCGCGTGGTCGAGTTCGCCCGGGAGCTGCCGCAGATCGTCACGCGGTTCAACCAGGAGCGCGGCACGAGCCTGAGGGTCGCGGTCGGGATCAATGCGGGGCCTGTGGTCGGCGGCATCGTCGGCCGCAGCAAGTTCATCTACGACCT
The DNA here is from genome assembly GCA_019232645.1 of Planctomycetaceae bacterium. Taxonomy (GTDB): domain Bacteria; phylum Planctomycetota; class Planctomycetia; order Isosphaerales; family Isosphaeraceae; genus JAFANO01. The sequence goes on from JAFANO010000739.1 coordinate 4,983, forward strand.
GTGGGGCGAGACCGTGAACGTCGCGCGCGGCCTCGGTTCGGACGGCGGAGCCTCCATCCGGGTGACCAAGGAGGTCCGCGACCGCCTGAGCGACCTGCACGAGTTCGAGGGACCTGCCGAAATCGAGGTCAAGGGCAAGGGCCGGGTTTCCGTCTGGGCCGTCAAGGACTGATCCTCACCCTAGAACCTGCGCGAGGACCATTCCATGGATTTTCCCGTCTTCTCTCAGGAGATGTTGCGGTGGGCCGTGGGGCTGCTGGTGGGCTTCCCGCTGGCGATGCTGTTGATGGGGGAAGCGATCCTGCGGCTCCGGCGCCACAACCGGCCGATCGTCACGACCCTGACGATCCTCCGGAGCCTCGTCCTGCCCACGCTGGCCGCCTTGCTGCTGCTGATGAATGTTGTGGGGCTGCCGCGCGGCCACACCGCGGTCCGCGTGGTCGAGACCGTGATGTGGATCTTCCTGATCCACGCCGCGCTGTCGTTTGTCAATGACGTCGTGTTCGCGTCGGCCGCGGAAGGGAGCTGGCAGTCCCGATTCCCCAAGCTGTTCCTCGACCTCGCCCGGCTGATCTTGGTCCTCATCGGGGCCTGCATCGTCCTGTCGACCGTCTGGGGCGCCGATCTCACCAAGCTCGCCGCGGCCCTCGGCGTCGGCTCGATCGTCATCGGCCTGGCCTTGCAGGAGCCGCTGGGCAATGTCTTCGCCGGGATGATGCTCCTGTTCGAGCGGCCGATTGCGGTCGGCGACTGGATCCAGATCGACGGGACCACCGGCAAGGTCGTCCAGATCACCTGGCGCTCGGTCCACATCGAGACGGGCACGCGCGAGCTGCGCATCGTGCCTAACTCCTCGTTGTACAAAGGCTCCTTCAGCAACCTGTCGCGCCCGGATACCCTCCGGACCGAGGTGATCGAATTGGGGTTCTCGTATGATGATGCCCCGAACAAGGTCAAATCCGCCTTGATGGCGGTGCTGAGGGGGATCGAGGGCATCCCGGCCGAACCCCAGCCTGTCATCCGGACGGTCGCCTACGACTCCACCGTCCGATACCACGTGATCTTTACCGTCGCCCGTCAGGAGGGCGTGGCCGCGGCCCATGACGAATTCCTGACGCGCGCCTGGTACGCCGCCCGACGGCAGGGCCTGACCCCAGCCTTCCCGACCCGGAGGTCGGACGCAGGCGACCAGGCCGATCTCGCCGCCTGGGGCGTCGCCAGGCCGGCCGAGTTGCTCCGAAGGTTCCCCCAGTTCTCCGTCGCGAATGACGAGGCCCTGGCCGGGCTCGACTCCAAGGTCACGGTGACAACCTACTCTCGGGGTGAGCGGCTGATCTCCGAGGGCGAGCGGCTGCCTGGGTTGTACCTCATCCTCAGCGGGAAGGCCTCGCTGTTGATCCGAGACGTTGCCGGCCAGGAGCATGAGATCGCCCAGGTGGGCCATGGAGAGTACTTCGGCGAGAGTACACTCCTCTCGGGCCAGGCCAGCGAAGTCTCAGTCACCGCCCTGGAAGATCTGGAAGTCCTCGTGATCCCCCCGGAGGCCGTGCATGCCTTGGTCGAAGGCATCCCACGCCTGGGTCGCGAGATCGGCACCGTGCTGGATGTCCGGCGCAAAGCGGCGCATGCCGCGCGGAGGGTGAAAGCCATCTCTCACTGAGGCCTTCGTGAGGAGGTAGGCGTTCAACGTTGATTTCCGCGGCCGGGAGAAAATCAGGTGTTCCTCGTCGGGGTCAAGCGGCGGCGCAACGCCAAGCTCGATGCCTGGCTCGACGCCGTCGACGAAACCGAGTGGGTTGGCTGTCCCGGCGGCATCAACATTCGGGAACAGAAAGACCGACCCGCCCCGCACGCGCGCCCAGGATGACCCTTCCGGAAATCCCGACTTGCGTGGGATCGTCAGTCATGGATTTCGAAAGGCGGCTGGCCGACCATCGCGGAGGCTGGGCCTCGGCCGCTGATGAGGGGCTGCCCGAGCGCGTCCTCTCCTCCCCGCCGGGATCCGGAAACGACGTTCGGACAGCCTCTTCAGAATGTCGGTTGCGTCAGGCGCCGGCGACGGCGGCCTCGGCGTTGATCACGCTCTCGGCGAGCTGGGTGAGCTTCTTGTCGGTCGCCGCTTCCTCGTCGAGCGTCTGCTGGAGCAGCCCGGCCGCCTCACCTTCCTTGAGCAGCCGGGCATAGGTCCGGACCGTGCCGTAGCCGGCGATCTCGTAGTGCTCGACCCGCTGCGCGGCGGCGATCAGGCCGGCGTCGTGGACGGAGGGCTCGGCCTTCGCCTTGACCATATCCTCGCCCTCCTTAATCAGGCCCTCCATCGCCTTGCACGTCTTGCCCTTGGGCGATTCGCCGAGACCCTTGAAGATGGTCTCGAGGCGCTCGACGTGCCCCTTGGTCTGTTCCAGGTGCTCGTTGAAAGCGGCCTGGAGCTCCTGGTGCGACGCGGCCTTCGCCATCTTGGGCAGCGCCTTGACGATCTGGTTCTCGGCGCTGTACAGGTCCTGCAGCTCCTCGATGTACAGATCCCTGAGCGACTCGATTTTCATCATGACCTCCTTCGCATCCTCGGGTGTCCGATGCAGGAAAGAACGGGCGGACACGTGGAGGTTCTTGCAAATTCTATTCCTTCGATCCATGAGCTCGAGCGGCCCACACTGAGGGCCCCCGGAGCCATCTTCGCCGCTCCGGTGTGCATCCCGCTTGTCGTGGCACGCTCTACGAGGGCTTGTCGGCCAGTCGGGCGACGAACGCCGCATGCTCGGCGGTGGCCAACCCTCGCTCCAAAGTCGCCATCAGGCCGTCAAGGTCGTCGTCGAGCAGGGCCCGAGGGTCGAGCCAGAGGCCGGGGAAGGCCTCGGAGTGGTAGCATCCATCCTCG